>JASJDE010000027.1 GCA_030065195.1 Erythrobacter sp.
GCAAGCACCGGCTCGAAGCCGTCGCCTCCGAGATTGGAGAGAGCGCCGTCGCGATCGAAATGGACGTGATGCGCGAAGCCGACATTATCGCCGGGTTCGACGTTGCCGAGGCGGCTTTCGGAACGGTCGATACCGTCATCGCCAATGCCGGGATCGATGGCGCGGGGATGATCGCCGACATGCCCGAGGAAGAAATCGAGCGGACCCTCGCGATCAACCTCAAGGGCGCAATCCTGACCGCGCGCGAAGGAGCGAAGCGGATGATGGCGGCGGGCGTGACCAAGGGTAGGATCGTGATGATCGCCTCGATCACGGCTTTCGAGCCGTCTCCCGGATTGGTCGCCTATTCGGCCAGCAAGGCGGGCGTAGTCCAGGCATCACGCAGCATGGCCCGCGAATGGGCGCGGCATGGGATTTGCGTCAACACCATCTCACCCGGCTATATCCGCACCGCGATCAACGATGACTGGTTCGACACCGGACCGGGCAAGAAACAGATTGCGCGGTTTCCAAAGCGGCGTCTGATGGCGGAGGAAGGCTTAGACGGGCCGTTGCTGTTCCTGTGCTCCGACGCGGCGGACTATGTGACGGGCGCGGATTTCGTGCTGGATGATGGGCAGACGCTCTGAGGATCATACTCGAGATGCTGCCCTAAGGGGGAAGCATTCCTGAGAATTACTCTGTTTAACCCCTCATGGGACCGTCACTCCAGCACTTCGATTCGAGATCTGGGCCTGAGAATGGCAGCACGCGGGGATAATCATGCGCCCAAACTCTCAGAATTTCACTTTCCTCTTGATCTGATATTTGTCCGAAAGGAGCGAGAATACATGCGGCAGTGAGAGCAAGAATAGAGGAGGCACGATGGGCCGCTTCTCACCGGAATTCCTCGTGTCTTCCATCATTCGTTGGTAGTCTCTCTGCGCCATTATTTTCGTGTTCGGGTGAAGGTAACTGAATATTCGGCGTCTTGGCTTCGGTTTCACTATGTCAACAAAGTAGGCCGGATACGCATCGTGCGTGAATGTCATCTCCCCCGTTCCATCTGGACGGATGAACATTCCCAATTCGTAATCGATCGAAGGCAATTTGCCAGCGCTGAAGGCTGTCGCGGTCGTTCCTTGGAGTAGAAATGCCACGCCGCCACTATCGTAAAAATTGTAGTGATCGATTATGAACTTGTCATTGATCGAATTGAATTCCATTCCGAGCAGCTTGGTCTTACCCGTGTAATACCAGGTTTCTATCTTCTTCTCCGAGAAGCTGATCGAGACCACTTGGACAGATTTCATGCCTGACTTGAAGTCGTAATCAAGTATTTCAGTCCATACCTCCAGTTCAAGCTCACGATTCTTCATAATATTCCCCCGTCACCCCATGTGACAAATCTATCGAGTGAATGACGTGAGTCAACGAACTACGGAGTGTGAACGGGTCCTGTTTGCTGCAACAATGGCAAGTATTCGGGGTGGCTCATGAAATAGACAATTCGGAAGAATGATCTCGCTACCAGACACAGGAGTGAAAAGTCGGACATGTTGTTTCATCAAGTTTGGGGCTATACCTGTTCATCTAGTGGCAGCAGAAGGCTTGGCCGGCCCGCTCCTAATCCTGTGCTCGGGCGCAGCGGAAAGCGTGCGGGATGACGGGCAGGCGATGTAGGCAGTCGGGCGCCCCCAATTGTTGTCGGGTGATCGCCAGGCAAGTCCGTCACACTGCGGGCAGCCAGCTCCCATGGAACGTCACCGGCAGTCTTTGCGGAAGCTTGATCTCGGCCAGCGGGCCCTTTTGGACATTCTGTGCATCGAAAATTGCAGCTTTCGAAGCCCGTTTCGCTACATCCGTCGCCGTTGCGAGAATGTAGCCTTCGCCTTCGCCGGCCCGTTCGCTGTGCGGCACAAACACGGCTTCGCTGGTGGCTGCGCCTTTGCCGAAGCTCCATTCTTGGCTGCCGCCATTGCCGTCATAGACAATGATGCCGGTGTCTCCGGTGAATCGGAACAGCTCGGTCGTTACGCTGAATCGGTTTTTGCGGCCCCAGTAGCGCTCGTCTATACGGCCGAATTCCTGCGCGCGGGGATCCAACATTTCCTCCGACATGCGGCCCGTTTCAAGGTCCATGGTCCAGCGATAGAGTTGTGGAATGGCCATATCGCCCGGCCCGGTGCTGTCGCTGGCAAACATACTGTCGCGCCGGATCACGTCACAGTGAACCCTGGTGACGGAACCGTCTTCGGCGCGCTCTTCCCACGCATTGACTGCATGAAAGATGAAAGCTTCGGGGGCATCGAACCAGCGAATGCTCGCATCGGCGGCATCGAGCCGACGTAGCCCGACTTTGGCTTCATAGCCCGGCGTCCATTTGTAGGGCACCTGGGATCCCCGCTTGGCCGCTTCCTCGTCGAACAGCAGGGGCAGATCCCATATGATTGCGAAGGTTTCGGTGGCGGCAAAGTCATGTAGCATGTTGGCGCTGCCAAGAGCGATCTTGTGTTTTCGCCTGGGGGTCCCATCGGCCCCAATCACGTAGTGGGTGACGCTTGGATCGGCGTTATTGTCATAGCCGATCGCGTGCATCTCGCCGGTTGCCGGATCGATATGCGGATGCGCTGTAAAGCCGGAATCGATGAAGCCTGAGAAGTCCTCCCTCCCGAGCGTTTCCAGCTTTTCGTTGACCTTGTAGGGGATCGAGGTTTCGGAGAGCGCATAGAGCGACCCGGCGAATGGGACGATGTGCGTGTTGGCCAAATCGGTGTGTTCGATTTGCTCGAGAACAGTCTCTTCGCCAAGCTTGCGGGCGGCGGGCTCTGTGCGCACCCAGCGGTTACGATAGGATTGCGCACGACCATCCTTGAGCGTGAGCGAGTGCACCATGCCGTCACCATTAAAGAGATTGTGGTCGGGCGGGACTTCGCCGATCGGGTTGGGTCCGATCCGGGCGAGAATGCCGTTGAGATCGGGAGGAATGTTGCCCTCCACCTCCAGATCAAACGACTCGATCTCACGTACGACGGGCTCGTAGGCACCTTGAACCCAGGGACTTGTAGACATGATAACTCCTATAACAGTGTTATACAGTTGCCTATAACGCTGTTATTTCGCTATGGCAAGGGGCATGACCGAGGCATTGGATCAACGCTCGCGAATTTTGGAAGCCGCACAGGCGATCCTGCGCGAAGAAGGGGTCGAGGCGCTATCGGTGCGGCACATTGCCAAGCGCGCAGGCCTCTCGACCATGGGCGTCTACAGTTATTTTGGAGGCAAGGATCAGGTCTGCGAGCAGCTATACATCGCTGGCTTCCGCGACCTGGCCGCAGCTGTCTCGCGCGGGCAATCCGAACAGGATCCCGAAGCGGTCATTATCGAGTCCACGAAAACTTACCTCGACTTCTACAAGCACAACACAAATCGTTACGCCTTGATGTTCGGCATGGGAGCCACCGATTATTCCCCCGGCGAAGAAGCTAAGCGCGCCGCGCGCGAAAGCTTTGCGGTGGCAATCGGGATTGTTCAGCCGCTTACCGCCGACAGCCCTCCCAAAGAAGATGCGCGTCGTCTTGCTCTACAGATTTGGGCAAGCACCCATGGCTTTATCGCCATCAAGCCTCACGCTTCAGGCTTGAGCGAGGCGGAGTGGGAGGCACTTGTCATCGACAGCGCGAGGCAACTTATCAGAGGGGGCAACGGCGGCTGATACTCGGACCATTGCGCGGCCTTGGAGTCGATTCTCCGCCCATCGAAGAAGCCGATTTTCCTACACACTATGCGCCTGTTACTGTCGCGCTGGCTCTTTCAAAATGCGGTTCCGGAAGAACCGGGCGAAGATACGCGCAATCGCCGCTCCAGCATGTACTTCATCAACTTGCATGCCGCGCAGCGCTCATGCTTTCGCGGCAACCTCGGCGGCATCGAAGTAGTGGATGCGCAACTCCTTGAGCAATCCATCCTCGAAGGTGCCGGCCTCATTGACCGTCTGCGAAAAGGTTTCGCCGGTGCGCTTTGAAGTCATGGTCAGGGTCAAGACCGTCACCGCCCAGCTTTCGCCGCCGGTGATGTCGTGGATGTCGACCTTGGCCTCTGCCCAGGTGCCGTACATTGCTGCCGCGCAGCGTTGCAGCGCGTCCTTGCCGCGCCACTCGCCGCCGAAGGGCAGGCATTCGGCTTCGTAGAGCACGAAATCGGGGTGGATCAGGCTTTCGACCTTGTCCCAATCGCGAGCGCCGGCAGCCGCATAGACGACCGATAGCAGCTCGCGCGGCGAAGTCATTCAATCGTCCCGATGACGTCGCCGACCTTGTATTTGACGCCTTCCTCACCGGTTGGTCGAATGACGCCTTCGGCCTGCGCTTCGATTTCGACGGTCGTCTTGTCGGTTTCGGCGGTGTAGATGATGTCACCCTTGGCAACTTGCTCGCCGTCGCCGAACATCCATTCGGCCAGCGTCACCTCGGTCGCGCTCATGCCGAGCTTGGGAATGCGGATTTCTTCAGCCAAGGCTCAGCCCTTCCCGACCGAAGCTTTGATCTGTTCGGCGATATCGCTCTTCTGCGGGATCCACGCCTGTTCGAGATGGGTCGCGAACGGCACTGCCGAAAACGTCCCGCCGATGCGCCGCACCGGGCCCTTGAGATCGTCCCAGCATTTTTCTTGGATGTTGGCCGCGATCTCCGCGCCGGTGCCGAACGGACGCACCGCTTCGTGCAGGGTCAGTGCGCGCCCGGTCTTGCGGACCGACTTGAGCACCGCCTCTTCGTCGTAAGGCGCGATCGTGCGCAGATCGACGACTTCGACGCTGATGCCTTCCTTCTCAAGATCGCCTGCCACTTCGAGCGCGTCGAGCACGGTTCGGCCATAGGTGATGAGCGACAGGTCCGAGCCTTCCTTCGGCACCGCCGCCTTGCCGAGCGGCACGCGATAACCCGGCCCAGGATCTTCGCTGGTCAGGCCATAGCACAGGATGTTCTCGATAAAGACGACCGGGTCGTTCGCGTCGATGGCCGAGCGCATCAACCCGCGCGCATCGGCAGCGTTCGAAGGTGTGACCACATGCATGCCGGCGACGTGTGCAAACCACGCCTCGAGCATGTCGGAGTGCTGCCCGCCGAAGCCAACGCCCACACCGGTGGTGGTGCGGATGACGATCGGGCACGGTGTCTGACCGCCCGACATGAAGCGCAGTTTCGCCGCGTGGTTGACGATCTGGTCCATGCAAACGCCAACGAAGTTCATCAACATGATCTCGGCAATCGGTCGCTGTCCAGCCAGCGCTGCGCCTACTGCCGCGCCGATGATCGCTGTCTCGGAAATCGGCGTCGCGCGAATGCGATGCTCGCCATACTTTTCGGTCAGGCCCGAGGTGATCTTGAACACCCCGCCGCCCTGCTTGGCGGCGACGTCTTCGCCGAGGCAAAATACGCCGTCGTCCTCGGCCATCGCTTCATCGATGGCAAGGTTGAGGGCCTGGGTCATGGTGATCTCGGTCATGTCAGTTCACCTCCTCAAGCACGTCTTTGTAGATTTCGTCGGTGTCCGGCAGCGGTGCGGCCAGCGCATGGTCGACCGCTGCAGCGATCTCCGCATCAATATCGGCGACAATCCTGTCGAGCTCCTCTTCGGTAAATTGGCGCTCGAGCATCACTGCGCGCAGCTTGGGTAGCGGATCTTCGGCCTGCATTTCAGCCAGATGATCTTCGGGCATGTAGGAAAAGTCCGAGCCAAAGAAGTGGCCCATCATGCGGTAGCACATGGCCTCGACCAGCACTGGCCCCTTGCCGCTGCGGGCATGTTCGACCGCTTCCTCCATCGCCGGGTAGATCTGGTTCACGTCGTTGCCATCGACCGTGACGCCTTTCATCCCGTAAGCGGCAGCGCGCGACCCGATATTGGGGCTGTCGGTATGGTCGGCATAGGCCGTGTGTTCGCCATAGCGGTTGTTCTGGCACAGGAAGACGACCGGAAGCTTGTAAAGTTGAGCCATGTTCATGGCTTCGTGGAAACCGCCGATATTGGCCGCGCCATCGCCGAAATTCACCAGCGTCACCTTGCCGTCACCGTTGTTCTGGCTTGCCATTGCAAGCCCGTTGGCGATCGGCAGTCCGCTGCCCACAACCCCAGTCGTCACCATGATCCCGGTGTCGGGATCGGTGATGTGCATCGTCCCGCCCTTGCCCTTGCAGGTGCCTGTCGCCTTGCCAAGGCATTCGCCCCACCATTTCTCGATCGGGATGCCCTTGGCGGTCTGTTCGCCCTGCCCGCGATAGGTGCACACGACGTAATCGTCGTTATTGAGCGCAGCCATGGCAGCGGCGGAGACCAGCTCCTGCCCGCGCACGCAGTAATACATCACCGCGACCTTGCCCTGCATCAGCAGCGCGCGGAATTTCTCGTCGGTGCGGTTCACCTTCATCGTGCGGGTGTAGATATCGAGCAGCTTGTCGCGATCTATCTCAGCCATAGGGGCGGGCCTTCCTTTCGGTGAACGTGCTTAGAACTGGACGCGCTGTGTGAAGCCGCCATCGATCACGATGTTCGCGCCGGTCATGTAAGGGACGGCCGGGCTCGCGACGAAGACGATCGCATTGGCGACTTCTTGGTCGTTGCCGAAGCGGCCCATCGGCATCTTGGCGAGCGTGCCCTGGAACAGCTCGGGCATGGCGCCTTCGATCACTTCCCAGTTGCCGCCCGGGTAATAGATCGCGCCCGGAGAGACGCAGTTCACGCGGATACCTTGCGGCGCCAGCGCCTGAGAAAGCTGCGAACCATAGGTGATCAGCGCCGCCTTGAGCGCGTTGAACGCCTGCGGAGCGATAAAGGTTTCCAGCGCAGCCGTGGAGCTCATGAAGACGATCGAACCACTCGATGAGTTGGCGAGATGCGGGGTCAGCGCTTCCACACCGTTGACCGCGCCCATGATGTCCATGTCGAGGCCGTTCTGCCAATCGCCTGTGCCGCCCGTGCCAGAGCTGCTCGCGGTGTGAATGAAGATATCGCAACCGCCAAGCTCGCCAGCAGCTTTCTCCAGCCAAGCCTTGTAGGCATCGCCGCCGGAGGCCATGTCGAACACCTCGGCGAAGACCTTGCCCGGACCCGCCGCATCGATCTCGGCCTTGGCGGCTTCGATCTTGTCGTCCTTGCGGCTGAAAAACGCGACATCCGCGCCTTCGGCGGCGAACAGTTTGAGCGAGGCAAGGCCCAGCCCATGCGCACCGCCATTCATGATGACTTTCTTGCCAGTGAGTCCCAGATCCATTGCGCACTCTCCCAATCGGTTGCCGTTGGGGAGGCGATAGCGGAGCGAAGGTGGCGCGCACACTCGTCAAAAGTGGGGGTATGGAGCAAGCTACTCCGACCGGGATCGAATCATTTCTTCAATGATCGCCTTCTGCAAAGTGTAGCAAGCTTGGGTCGTGCCCATAATGCCTGACAGGTCATTCCCGCTGACAAATTCGCGTCGTGCAACCGAGAATTGATCCTCGGCGTCTGCCAGAGCTCTCATCAAGTCATCTTTTGCCAAGGCATATCTCCTTCTTATTAAAGCAAAATGTGCAGCATCTATCTATGTCTGCAAACCCTTTCGTTTGAAAGTAGCGACTTGCGCTAACGCGGAGATCGGGCGAGGAGCGCGTATGACCTCGCTTTCGCCAGACCTGTTTTCGAGAATCCTGTCCGCTCCATCTGCCGAACTCGTGATCAGCAGCCATCTGGAACAGCGGGTAGCGAAGATCGAAGACGGCACATTTCTCGGCCTGGGCTTCGACCTTTCGCGCTTCATGGAGTTGCTGCGCGATCGGCTGTGGCGCAGCGATAGCGAGATCGAGTTCTTTCTAAACGATCGGCAGGGGCGGTCGGCGGACGTTTGGTCCCAGGCAATCAGCAAGAATGGCGCGCTCACGCTGGACTCGATCCTGCGGCTAAAGGCGCAGAAGACCAGCATTTACGTCCACAACCTTCATTTGATGGTGCAGGAATGCCGCAATCTGGCGCGCGACATTGGTAGGACCGGCTACTTCACCAGCCGAATCTACGCAATGTATTCGCCCGCCAACGCACAATCGACGCCGACCCATCTCGATCCGTGCGACGTCATCGCACTGCAATTGCAGGGGACCAAAGATTGGACGATAGACAACGCTCCAAAGGTCGAGAATTTCTCCGCCGGTCGATCGATCGTGTCACCCGAGGACAGCGAGTTTATCGATCCGTCGGATCATTCGATCCGCGCAGGCGAGGCGCTCTTCATTCCGCGTGGATTTCTACACAACGCGAAGTCCTCGAGCGAAGACTCGCTCCATATCGTGATTGCGTTGACCCCGCTGACTTGGCTCGATGTGATGCAATCGATCCTGGTCGGCTGGTCGCGTGAGAATCCCGAATTGCTCGGCAATGTGTTGGCTAGTGACAGGAAAGGCCAAGTGGTGAGCGGCTTTCCAGCGGTCGCAGAACTGCTATCCCAGCCAGCCGATCCCGAATTTGCAGAACGCATCGTCGCACAGGCCATGGCCGAGCGTGCCCAGCAGCAGATGGTTCGCGATTTCGGTCAGGTCTTCGCCAGGGATATCGACCAGTTGACCTGAAAGTGCGGATGCGGGCCGAAATGGTGCTGCTGGAGAGAATTGAACTCTCGGCCTCACCCTTACCAAGGGTGCGCTCTACCACTGAGCTACAGCAGCGCCGGTCATCCGCAGGTCTGGAGCATCTGCGGGCAGGCGCGCGCTATTGTCGCGTGCGCCTCCAATGTCAAGCAAGGCTTGAAGAGCGCAGTCCATAGCGGCAAGGCATTTCATATGAGTGAAGAGACGGGCAAGAATATGTCGCGCGAGGAGCGCCTGGCAGCGAAATTGCGCGAGAACCTGCGCCGACGGAAGTTGCAAGGTCGCCAATTGCGCGAATCAAGCGGGGTTCCCAAAGAGGGCGACGAAAGCTAACAGCACGTGCTCCCGATCCTGCAGGAGCCAATTCTCCCATGCCCAAGTTGATCCTGGTCCGCCATGGCCAGAGCCAATGGAACCTCGAGAACCGTTTCACCGGGTGGTGGGATGTCGACCTGACCGAGAAAGGCATCGCCGAAGCGAAAGACGCAGGCGTGCTCCTCAAAGAGAAAGGCGTGCTGCCGACCGTCGCCTTTACCAGTTTCCAGACCCGCGCGATCCGTACGCTTCACCTCGCGCTGCACCAGGCCGGCCGGCTGTGGATTCCGGTTACCAAGGACTGGCGCCTTAACGAGCGGCACTATGGCGGGCTGACCGGGCTCAACAAACAGGAGATGCGCGACAAGCACGGCGATGATCAGGTGCATATCTGGCGCCGCAGCTTCGACACACCGCCTCCGCCCATGGAGCCGGGCAGCACATACGACCCGGGTGCCGATCCGCGTTATGAGGGGATCGATGTGCCGTACACCGAAAGCCTCAAGCTCACGATCGAGCGCGTGCTGCCCTATTGGAATAGCGATATCTTGCCGGTTCTGGCGAGTGGCCAGACAGTGATCATTTCCGCTCACGGCAATTCACTGCGGGCGCTGGTCAAGCACCTGTCGCAAATCTCGGATGAGGACATCACCGGACTGGAGATTCCCACCGGCCAGCCGATCATCTATGACTTCGACGAGAACATGATGCCGGGCGAACGGTACTACCTGAAGGATAGCTGAGGGGCGCTCACTGATGGGAGGCAAAGTCGCAATCGTTATGGGCAGCCAGTCCGACTGGCCGACCATGCAAAGCGCCGCCGACATTCTCGGCGAGCTCGAGGTTGAGCACGAAGCACGGATCGTTTCCGCGCACCGCACACCCGATAGGATGAGTGCCTTCGCCAAAGGAGCAGAGGGCGAGGGTTTCGACGTCATCATTGCGGGCGCCGGGGGAGCGGCGCATCTGCCCGGAATGATCGCGGCGATGACGCACCTCCCCGTGTTGGGGGTGCCAGTGCAGTCCAAGGCTCTGAGCGGCATGGATAGCCTGCTGTCGATCGTTCAGATGCCGGCGGGTGTGCCGGTTGGGACTTTGGCGATTGGCGAAGCGGGTGCGAAGAACGCCGCGCTCATGGCCGCGGCAATCCTCGCTTTGTCCGACGAAGGCCTTTCGGAGCGATTGCAGGATTGGCGCGGCGCCCGAAGCGCCGCAGTGGGCGAGGCTCCGGTCGACTGATGCTGGCGCCCGGATCAACGATCGGCATTCTCGGCGGCGGCCAATTGGGGCGGATGCTGGCGCAGTCGGCCATCCAGCTGGGTTATCGCTGCATCGGCTACGCGCCACCGGGCGATAATGTCGCTAGCGCAGCCTGCGTCGACTTCTTCGAGAATGGCTGGGGCGACAAGGATGCGCTCGCCGCCTTCGCCAGCCGCTGCGACGTTGTAACGTGGGAATTCGAGAATGTGCCTTTGTCGGCAGTTGCGGCCCTTCCGCAAAACATGCTCGCCCCGCAACCTAAGGCGCTGGAAGTCGCACAGGACCGACTGAACGAGAAGCAATTCGTCGAGCAGCTCGGAGGCACTTGCGCGCCGCATGTGCGGGTCGAAAGCGATGAAGACCTGATGCGTGCGATCGACAGAATCGGGACGCCCGGAATCCTCAAGACGGTGCGCGATGGCTATGACGGCAAAGGCCAGTGGCGCATCGCCAGCCGTCGCGACGCTGCCGGCGTGCGCTTTCCTGGAAGGCCCTGCATATTCGAAGGCATGGTCGAATTCGAAACCGAATTCTCCGTGATCCTGGTCCGCGCGGCCGACGGCGAAGTCCGCATCTGGGATTCAACCGCCAATGAACACGACGGCGGCATGCTGGCTCACTCCGTGCTGCCAGCCGGTGAATTGATCGAAAGCCAGAAAGACCAGGCACGCAAGATTGCGGTGCAGGTCGCCAACGCGCTCCAATATGTCGGAGTGCTGACGCTCGAATTTTTCGCCACCAAGGGCGGACCGATCTTCAACGAGATGGCGCCGCGCGTGCACAATTCCGGGCACTGGACGATCGAAGGCGCAGCCACCAGCCAATTCGAAAATCACATCCGCGCGATTGCCGGCCTGCCGCTGGGTGGAACGGAAACACGCTTTGCCAGCATCGATATGCGCAATATCGTCGGCGAAGAGGCTCTTACCGCGCACCGGATCCTCGCCGAAGAAGGCGAACCGCACCTCCATCTCTACGGCAAGAAGGAAGCGCGCGATGGCCGCAAGATGGGGCATGTTACCCGTGTGAGCCACAAACGGCCGTGAAGTTCGAGATCTTCCTGATCTATGCCCGTGCCGCCAATGGCGCGATCGGGCATGAGGGCACCCTTCCGTGGCGCTTGCCCGCCGACCTCAAGCGTTTCAAGGCGCTGACTATGGGCAAGCCGATGATCATGGGCCGCAAGACATTCGAGAGCCTGCCAGGCTTGCTTCCCGGTCGTCGCCATATCGTTTTGACGCGTCGGGAGAGGTGGGACAGCGAGGGCGCCGAGCAAGCGCATTCTGCGGCCGAGGCGCTGGCGTTGGCCGAAACTGGCAACGACACGGGCGAGATCGCAGTTGTCGGAGGCGCGGCGATCTACGACGTCTTCCGTCCGCTCGCACGGCGGATCGAAGTAACAGAAATCCATGCAGACTACCCCGGCGACACCTTCATGAAGCCGCTCGGAAGCGAGTGGGAGGTGAAGGCGCGCGAAGACCATCCGGCAGAAGGCGACTATCCCGCCTATTCGTTCGTCACCTATCGCAGTGTAAGCGAGGAAGGGGCGTGATCCGCAAGGCGTTTCTTTCCCTCCTGGTCCTTACGGTGGTCGGAGCCGCGTGTTTCTTCATCTTCGCGCCCGCCTATGTCGATCGCGACATGAACCGGGTCGACGGGCTGCCACTGCCCGAGATCTCCGACGAAGCGCGCGCGCTGCATGCCACTCTGAGTATCGTCGATCTGCATTCGGACTCGCTGCTGTGGAAGCGCGATCTGCTGGATCGGCATGATTACGGACACATGGATCTGCCGCGCCTGAAGGATGGCAATGTCGCGCTGCAGGTGTTCTCGAGCGTGACAAAGACGCCCGAAGGCCTCAACTATGACGGCAACAGCGGCGACACCGATCAGGTCACTGCACTCGTTTTCGGCCAGCTACAGCCACCGCGTACGTGGTTTTCGCTTCTGGAACGCTCGCTCTATCACGCTCAGAAGCTCGACGAGGCGATTGAGCGTTCCCCCGCGCAACTGATCAAAATCGCCAGCAGCGAAGATGTCGGCGAGCTGCTGACCTTCCGCGTCAATGTGGAGGACAAACCGGTGGGCGCACTGTTCAGCGCCGAGGGCCTGCACTCGCTCGAAGGTGATATCGCCAATCTCAACGTGCTGTACGATGCGGGTATGCGGATGGCGGGGCTTACGCACTTCTTCGATAATGAGATTGCCGGTTCGATGCACGGGGTCGAGCGCGGCGGATTGACCGATATGGGCCGCGAGACAGTCGCTCGGATGGAAGAGCTCGGCATGATCGTCGATATCGCCCATTGCAGCCAAAAATGCGTCGCCGAGGTGGTCGCGATGGCGCGCCGCCCGATCGTCTCGAGCCATGGCGGCGTTCAGGCGACTTGCGACGTAAACCGCAACCTCAGCGACGAACAGATTCGCGGCGTCGCAGCGACCGGTGGGATCATCGGCATTGGCTATTGGGAGGGGGCGGTGTGTGACACGTCTCCGCAGGCCGCCGCGCGCGCGATGCGCCATGTCCGCGACCTTGTCGGGATCGAACACGTAGCGCTCGGCAGCGACTATGACGGCACCGTCACTGTGCGATTCGACACGGCCGGCCTGGTGCATGTCACTCAGGCGCTGATGGACCAAGGGTTTACCGAGGAAGAAATCCGTGCGGCGATGGGAGGAAATGCGCTCCGGTTGATCGAAAGGGGGATCATCCCGCTTGCCGACTTGCCCACACGTGCCCAAACCGAAGAGAGTGTGGACTGATGCGCTGGCTCGATCATCGCGATTCCGTCCCTGACGCACTGCACGGCGCGGTGATTGCGCTTGGCAATTTCGATGGGTTCCACCGCGGTCATCAGGCGGTGGCGGGCGAAGCGATCGACTGGGCGCATGCGGAAGGCCGCCCCTCGATCATCGCCACCTTCGATCCGCATCCGGTGCGCTTCTTCCGTCCCGATGTGCCACCGTTCCGACTGACCACGCTCGAACAGCGACAGGAACTGTACCTCGCCGCCGGAGCGACGGCGATGCTGGTGTTCCATTTCGACGGAGAGCTTGCGGGGACCAGCGCGGAAGACTTCATCCGCACCATCCTGGTCGAGCGGTTCGGAGCGCATGGCGTGGTCACCGGCGGCGACTTCACCTTTGGCAAGGGCGCGAAGGGCAATGTCGAACTCTTGCGCTCACTCGGCGGCGAGCTAGGCCTGCAATCGCGCGTGGTCGAGGCGGTGGCAGAAGGCGGCGAGGTCGTTTCCTCCAGCCGCGTCCGCGAGGCGCTGCGCGATGGCGATCCGCAATTGGCCGCAGAGTTGTTAACCCGGCCCTTCGCGATCCGCGGGATCGTCGAGCATGGCGACAAGCGTGGGCGCGAGATCGGCTATCCCACCGCCAACCTCGCGATCGACAAGTATCTGCGGCCGAAATACGGAGTCTATGCCGTCACCGGGCGCATCCTCGCTACCGAAGAAGAGCTGAAAGGCGCGGCCAATATCGGCATCCGCCCGCAATTCGAGCCGCCCAAGGAGCTGCTCGAACCCTATTTCTTCGACTTCTCCGGCGACCTCTACGGGCAGGAAATCGAAGTCGCCTTCCACCACTTCCTGCGCGGCGAAGCCAAGTTTGAATCGCTCGACGACTTGATCGCGCAGATGGACAAGGATTGCGCTGAGGCGAGGCGCTTGCTCGGATGAAGAAGGTGCTGTCGTGGGGCGGAATGGGCTTCGCCATCCTGCTCCTGATCCTCTCGATCACCAATGCCAGCTGGCTCGCACCCGAGCCGAAGGGCGCTCCCAAACTGATCGCGCATCGAGGCATCTACCAGCTGTACGACAAGGCGGATATCGGGCGCGATACCTGCACGGCCGACCGGATTGAAGAACCCTACCATCGCTATCTCGAGAACACGGTTCCCGGTGTTTTACGTGCGCAGAAGCTGGGCGCGTGGATGGTAGAGATCGATATTGCACCTACCAAGGATGGCGAGCTCGCCGTATTCCATGACTGGACACTCGATTGCCGGACGAATGGCCGCGGCAATATTCGCGATGCCACTCTGGAGGAACTGAAAGCGCTCGATATCGGTCACGGCTACACTGCCGATGGCGGCGGAACCTATCCGTTCCGTGGCGGCGAATTCGTTGGGGCAATGCCGACATTCGAAGAGGTGGCATCGGCCTTGCCCCTGCGCGGACGGCTGATGATCAATTTCAAGTCCAAGGACCCCGCCGAAGCCGATTTGATCGCGGCAAAGTATGCAGAATTGGGTCGCGATCCGGCGGCGAAAGGCGATGCGTTCTACGGTCACCCAGCGCCAATCGGGCGGATCCGCGAATTGTTCCCGGAAGCCTGGGCATGGAGCCCGCAGGAGGCCCGCGCCTGTTCAGAGGATTACATGCTCTACGGGTGGACCGGCTTCCTGCCGGATAGCTGCCGGAGCAAGACAATGGTGGTCCCGCTCAACTATCAGTGGGCCTTCTGGGGCTGGCCCAACCGGCTGATCGCACGCATGGAAGCCCATGGCGGCGAGGTCATCGTAGTCGGCCCGCATGGCGGGGACGTGGCGCGCGGCCTTACCCTACCCGAACAGCTCACCGAGATTCCCAACACATTCAATGGCTATGTCTGGGTTGAGGACGCCTTTTCGATCACCCCTGCGCTGATCCAGCGCTTCGACAATCGCACACAGGAAGAGATCGATGCGACCGAGGCTGCACTGAAACGGCGCAGAGCCGCTCAATGAGGCTTCCCCGGAGGCTGCGAATGTCCTAACGGGCACGCCTTATGTCTGACGAGAGCACACAGCGCGACTACAGAGACACCGTCTTCCTGCCGAAGACGGCGTTTCCGATGAAGGCCGGCCTTCCGCAAAAGGAACCGGGTATTCAGGCACGCTGGCAGGAGATCGGGCTGTACGAGAAACTGCGTGAA
This sequence comes from Erythrobacter sp., assembly GCA_030065195.1. Taxonomy (GTDB): domain Bacteria; phylum Pseudomonadota; class Alphaproteobacteria; order Sphingomonadales; family Sphingomonadaceae; genus Erythrobacter. The sequence goes on from JASJDE010000027.1 coordinate 15,093, forward strand.
AGCCGCGCGGGGCGTGAGAAGTTCATCCTCCACGATGGCCCGCCCTACGCCAATGGCGACATGCATATCGGCCATGCGCTCAACCACATCCTGAAGGACATGGTTTGCCGCACGCAAAACCTGCTCGGCAAGGATGCGCCTTACGTACCCGGCTGGGATTGCCACGGCCTGCCGATCGAATGGAAGGTCGAGGAAAAGTACCGCAAGAAGAAGCTCGACAAGAACGCGGTCGATCCCAAGGAATTCCGCGCCGAATGCCGCGCCTACGCGCAGCACTGGGTCGATACCCAGCGCGAGCAGCTGAAGCGGCTCGGTATCATGGGCGACTGGGACAATCCGTACCTGACGATGGATTTCCAGGCCGAAGCGACGATTGTCGCCGAGCTGATGAAATTCGCCGAAGCGGGCAATCTCTATCGCGGCTCCAAGCCGGTGATGTGGTCACCGGTGGAGGAGACGGCGCTGGCCGAGGCCGAGGTTGAGTACGAAGACCTGACAGACTCGCCGCAGATCGACGTGGCGTTCGAGATAACTGAGTGTCCGAATGCCCCTGAGCTTGAAGGAGCATATGCGGTCGTCTGGACAACAACGCCTTGGACAATCCCGGTAAACCAGGCGATCGCGTATGGGGCGGACCTGTCCTATGATCTGGTCGAATGGAATGGTCGCAAGTATCTCATCGCTTTTGCCTGCCAAGCTGAAACTATGAAGCGTTGGGGCTACGAGCCGACTACTGGCGAAGGTAGTCTTGCAGGTGCGTACACTGGCTCCAAGTTAGCAGGAGCGAAAGCCCGCCACCCGATGCACCATCTCGGTGGGTTCTACGCGACGCCACGCCCCTTCCTCGCGGGCGATTTCGTCACCACCGAGAGCGGCACCGGCCTCGTCCATATGTCGCCCGATCATGGCGAGGACGATTTCGAGCTGTGCAAGGCCAACGACATCCATCCCGTCTTCGCGGTGATGGACGATGGGCGCTATCGCGACGATTGGGCCTGGCTCGGGGCCGACGACCTCGATGGTGAAGGCAAGCCGCGTCGCCGCAGCGTCATCAACAAACCCTTCAATTCGCCCGAAGGCCCGATCTGTTCGGACCTGCGCGAAGCGGATGCGCTGCTCAGCGCTTCTGCCGATTATGCGCATTCCTACCCGCATTCCTGGCGCTCCAAGGCCAAGGTGATTTTCCGTTGCACGCCGCAATGGTTCGTGCCGATGGACGAGGTGCTCGATTCTGGCGATTTCGACCTAGCCGTGCCCGATCCGATAGGCGGCGCGGTTTCGCTGTTCGTGCATCACGACCATTCGACCCTGCGCCAGCGCGCGATGTCCGAAATCGAGCGGGTCCGCTTCGTGCCCGAAAAGGGTCGCAACCGTATCGGCTCGATGGTCGAAGGGCGGCCCGACTGGGTGCTTTCGCGCCAACGCGCCTGGGGTGTGCCGATTACCTTGTTCGTGCGTCCCGACGGCTCGTACCTGCAGGATCCGGCGGTGAATGCCCGGGTCGTCGAAGCCGTGCGCGAAGACGGTGTCGATGCCTGGGAAGAGGCGCGCAAGGCCGAGTTCCTCGGCCCCGATCACAACCCCGACGACTATGAAATGGTCATGGACATCCTCGATGTCTGGTTCGATTCGGGTTGCACCCACGCTTTCGTTCTTGAAAGCGGGCGCTGGCCCGACCTGCAATGGCCCGCCGACCTCTATCTCGAAGGGTCCGATCAGCATCGCGGCTGGTTCCAGTCCTCGCTGCTGCAAAGCTGCGCCACGCGCGGCCGCGCGCCCTATGACCAGGTCTTGACCCACGGCTTCACTATGGACGCCAAAGGCAAGAAGATGTCGAAGTCGCTCGGCAACACCATCGATCCGCTCAAGATCATGGAACAGACCGGAGCAGACATCATCCGGCTATGGGCGCTCAGCGTCGATTTCACCGAGGACCACCGGATCGGCGATGAAATCCTGAAGGGCGTGGGCGATCAATACCGCCGCCTGCGCAACACCTTCCGCTACCTGCTCGGCGCGCTCGACGGATTCGTCGGCGACATGTCCGATGCGGGCGAAATCCCAGAGCTCGAAGTCTACATTCTCTCGCTGCTGAGCGAGCTGGACGGCAAGCTGCGCCAGGCGGTCGAGGACTACGACTACAACACCTACACCCGCCTGCTGGTCGATTTCTGCAACGAGGACCTGTCGGCGTTCTTCTTCGATATCCGCAAGGACTCGCTCTATTGCGACGGGCCGGACAGCGTCACCCGCAATGCCTATCGCACAGTGCTCGACCTACTTTTTCATTCGCTGGTCCGCTACGCCGCGCCAGTGCTGGTCTACACCGCGGAGGAAGTGTGGCAGTCACGCTATCCGGAAGATGGCGAACAGGGCGGCAGCGTTCACCTGCTCGAATGGCCGCCCGTGCCGACTGTGCCCGCAGACCGTGAGAAATGGAGCAAGCTGCGAGCGCTGCGCGAACGCGTGACGGAGGCGATCGAGCCGTTGCGCCGGGACAAAGTGATACGCTCAAGCAACGAGGCCACCGTAATTGTGCCAGCCGGCGCGGTGCCCGAAGTCGTGACCGACGCACAGCTTGCCGAACTGTTCATCACCGGGACAGTCACACGCAGCCAAGGCGATGAGGTGAGGGTCACCAAATCCACCGATGCCAAATGCGGTCGCTGCTGGCGCCTGCTGCCCGACGTGCCCGAAGACGGCGCGCTATGCGGGCGGTGCAAAAGCGTTGTCGCCGCACGGGATACGGCGGCATGAACGGGTGGTTCACCCGCAACCGTGTGATCGGATTGGCATTGGCGCTGTTCATCGCACTGATCGACCAGATCGTGAAGTGGTATGTGCTCGGGCCGCTCGCCTTGCGATCGCAGCCCAACAGGAAGATCGAACTGCTGCCATTCTTCGATCTCACCTACACCGAAAATCGCGGCATTTCGCTTGGGATGTTGCAGGCCACCAGCATGGAAATGCGCTGGCTGCTCGTGTTGCTGACCGCCACGATTGCGCTGGTGGTGCTGATCTGGATGATGCGCGAAAAGCTGATGGGCGACATCATCGGCCTCGCCATGATCCTGGGCGGTGCAATCGGCAATATCCGTGATCGTTGGAATCTCGGCTACGTCATCGACTATGCCGATTTCCACATCGGGACCTTCCGTCCCTTCCTTGTTTTCAATGTCGCCGATGCGGCTATCACCATCGGCGTGGTCATCATCCTTGCACGTAGCTTGTTCCTGCGCGACAAGGACGAGACAGACAGCGAAGAGCCGCCCGCCGAGCGGCCCGTGGAGAGTTGAATATGCGTACCTTCAAATCCGTGATCCTGCTGGCTTCGGGCTGCACCATGCTCGCTGCATGCGGCGGCAACGGCATCTTCAACCGGGATCGTCCGGACGAAATGGCGGTGCAGCGTCAGGCCCCGCTGGTGGTCCCGCCCGATTTCAGCTTGACCCCACCGGCTCCGGGAGCTCCACGCCCGTCGGACGACAACGCCGCGGAGCAAGCGCTCGAAGCTCTGTTCGGCGGGCCTGCCCCGCGCAGCCAAATCGAAAGCAGCACGCTCGATCGCGCGGGTCGCGCGGCGCCGGGCATTCGTTCGACGATCGGCGATCCCGACACCAACACCGTCGCCAAGGGCCGCGTGACCCGGGACATCATTGCAGCGCCTGAAGGTGACGGCGCCTCGGCGCAGACACTCATCCCGGACGCCTAGTCTTCCGACTCTTCAGCTTCTTTTTTCACCAGGATCTTGTCGATCCGGCGATTGTCCATGTCTACCACTTCAAACCACCAGCCCTGGTCGGAGAAGTGATCTCCTTCGACCGGTAGCCGTTTGAGCACCGACAACACGTAACCGCCGGCCGTGCCGAATTCGCGGGTGTCGTCGTATTCAAGTCCGAGACGGTCGGCGAGGGCATCCGCGGACAGCGCACCGGAGACGAGCAGGGAACCGTCGCTGCATTCGATGACTTGCGGGGCGTCACCTTCGTCCTGATCGCTGGCAAAATTGCCCGCCATAGCGGTTAGTAGATCGACTGGCGTGACGATCCCTTCGAAATGGCCGTATTCGTCATGGACCAGGACCATGGCGATTTCGGCCGATTGCAGGACACGCAAAGCGTCCATCGCGTCGAGTTGGTCGGGAACGACTTCGGCCTTGCGCATCATGGCTCGCAGCGAAACCTCCTCGCCGGCGACAAGCGCGGCCAAGACTTCTCGAACCTTCACCACGCCCAGAATCGTGTCGGGCGATCCCTCTGCGACAGGCAGCATCGAATGCGGACTATCTTCGATCGCCTGTTTGATGGCATCCTTATCCGCCCCGACATCGATCCAGTCGAGCTCGGTCCGCGGTGTCATCATTTCTCGAACGGGGCGTTCGGCGAGGCGAACGACGCCTGTCAGGATTTGATGCTGTTCGGCTTCGATCACACCGGATCGAGTGGCATCCGCAAAAATCATCTGCAATTCTTCGGCGGTGACCGTGCTGGTCTTCTTTGATCGAATACCGAACAAGCGGATAATTCCCGCAGACGACGTGTCCAACACCCAGACCAAGGGCGCAGCGATCGTCGCCAGCAGCGCCATCGGCCGAGCCATGACGAGGGAAACCGGGATCGCCGCCCGCAAAGCGAGTTGCTTCGGCACCAATTCGCCGACAACCACGCTAAAATAGGTGGTTAACGCGATCACGGCGATGAATGCTATCTCTCCCGACATTTCCGTCGGGACCCCCAGCAGCGCCAGTCTTTCACCGACGGGTGCTTCCAGGCTGGCTCCGGAAAAGGCACCGGTGATGATCGCGATCAGCGTGATCCCGATCTGAACGGTGGACAGAAATTTGCCCGGTTCCGCCGCAAGTGCTAGCGCCGTCTTGGCGCTGGCGGATCCTTCTTCCGCACGCGCTTTCAGCTGCGATGTCTTGGCTGATACGATTGCCAGTTCGGACATGGCGAACACGCCGTTGAGCACGATCAGCGCAGCGATGATGAAGAGGTCGTCCCAGGGAAACGGTGTCACGCGCCAACCGCTAGCATAATTGGCGCACCTTGCCAGCCGTCCAACCGTTTCCTTCCACGTGCTGTCCGTTGTCGCAACATGCGCTTACAAGTCGTTAAGCTTGGCGCAAACCGCACAGGTTCAGGCGCATGGATATGGACGGATGGCCAACATCATGGCTTGATGGTGTATAAGATTCTCAATCGAGGAGGGACCACAATGAAAACATCACGCATTTTGCTTTCGAGCACTGCCGCGCTGGCGCTGTTGGGAACGAGCGCCTGCGTAACCGACCCGAACACGGGTGAACGAAAGGTGTCCCGCACCGGCATCGGCGCCGCTGTGGGAGGTACGCTCGGCTATCTGCTCGGCGGCGCGGTCGGCGGCAGCGCTGCGCGCATTATCGGCGCTGGCATCGGCGGTTCGGCGGGGGCCGTCATCGGCAAACGGTTCGACGACCAGATTCGCGAGCTTGACGAGGAGGTGCAGGGAACCGGCGTCGAAGTAGAGGAAGTTGGCGACCAAGATGCCATCCTCGTCCGACTGCCCGATGGCGTGACTTTCGCTCGCGGCTCAGCAGACATCAATCCCGGCTTCTATCAGACGCTCGATGCGGTCGCGGAAAGCCTGATCAAGTATCCCAACAGCCTGATCGATGTTTATGGCTTCACCGATACGACCGGCTCGACCACGCTAAACCAGGGCCTCTCCGAAAGGCGCGCGCAATCGGTGGCCGACTATCTTGCCGCACGCGGCGTGGCACGTAGCCGGTTCGCAACTCAAGGATACGGTGAGAGCTACGACTTCTTGCGGGTCAAGACCGCCGACAATGTCGACGAACCGCTCAACCGGCGTGTGGAAATCAAGATCATTCCGATAAGCCAGGAGGACGTCGCCGCTGCGCGTGCGCAATAGCGAAGGCTGGCATAGGACCGGGCATAGGGCCGCCACTAAGGCGGCCCACTTTGCCATTCATTTGAGCCTGTCGGCGCGATCCGCCAACCGGGCAACCGCCTCACCGTGGATCGCGGGAGAGCAAGCCAGGACCCCGAAATCGCGCGGGTCGCGCTTGTTGTAGCCCAATGGTTTGCCGAAAACGTCGGACACTTGCGCTCCCGCTTCGCGCGCGATCAGGGTTGCTGCAGCAACGTCCCATTCGAAACCCCACCGCAAGGTTGCAACCAAGTCCGCCCGGTCGGCGGCGACCATCGCGATTCTGAGCGCGATGGAATTCGGCTTTTCGACCATAACCAGATCCGAATCGACACTGGGCAATTGATCGATCGGGATCCGCGCTCCGCTGAAATTCTCGCGCGCGCTGGCCATGATCGATTCTTCATTCAGCGTAGCGCCCTGCCCGGCAACGGCGCACCATTCCTCGTCGCGCGCGGGGGCGGAGAGGATGCCGATCAGCGGTCGGCCGGCGCTGATCAGTGCGACGGACACGGCCCAACCGTTTCGGCCGCGGACGAAGTCGCGCGTTCCGTCGACCGGATCGACCAGCCAGATCAGATCGTTGCCGAGCCGAGAGGGATCGTCGGCCGTTTCCTCCGACAACCAACCGGCTGAGGGCAGCAACGCTCCCAACTCGCGGCGCAAGAACGCGTCCACTTCAAGATCGGCTTCGCTCACGGGATTGCCCGGCGTTTTCTCCCAACTCGACAGTTCATGGCCCGCGCCGGGCCAGCGCGAATGCGCAATCCTTCCCGCCTCGCGGGTGATCTCCAGAAGTCGATCGCGATCAATCATGTTTGGCTATCATGTCAGACATTAGTGGTGGTCGCACAAACCCTACTTTTCAAGCGTTGCGATCCGTGCTTAGGCCCATCGGAAATCTTCCTCTCCCGAGAGAAGTTCAACCAAGGGATCACCGCACATGAACGTCCACGAATATCAGGCCAAGGAATTGCTCAAGGAGCACGGGATTGCCGTCCCGGCCGGTCATGCCGCTCTGACAGTGGAAGAAGCGGTCGAAGGTGCAAAACAGCTCCCGGGCCCGCTTTATGTGGTGAAAGCGCAAATCCATGCAGGCGGTCGCGGCAAGGGCAAGTTCAAGGAGCTTCCGGAGGATGCTAAGGGCGGCGTGCGCCTCGCCTTCTCGCTCGACGAAGTGGAATACCACGCCAAGGAAATGCTCGGCAACACACTGGTCACGATCCAGACTGGCGAAGCAGGCAAACAGGTCAATCGTCTCTACGTGACTGACGGCGTCGACATCGAAAGCGAATATTACCTCGCCATGTTGGTCGATCGTGCCACTGGGCGCGTCGCAATGGTCGCTTCGACCGAAGGCGGGATGGACATCGAAGACGTCGCGCACGAGACTCCGGAGAAAATCACCACCATCACGATCGATCCGGCGCAGGGCTTCATGCCGCACCACGGTCGCGCGGTGGCTTTCGCTCTGAAACTGTCGGGCGATCTCAACAAGAAATGCCAGAAGCTCGCAGCCCAGCTCTACAAGGCGTTCATGGCGAGCGATTGCGAGATGCTCGAAATCAACCCACTGGTCGAAACCAAGCCCAATGCCGACGGCAATGCCGACCTGCTGGTGCTCGATACCAAGATGAGTTTCGACGGCAACGCCCTCTATCGCCACCCCGCGATCGAAGAAATGCGCGATGAGACCGAAGAAGATCCGGCCGAAGTCGAAGCGAGCGAATACGATCTGGCCTACATCAAACTCGACGGCAATATCGGCTGCATGGTCAACGGCGCGGGCCTCGCTATGGCGACGATGGATATCATCAAGCTGAACGGTGCGTTTCCGGCCAACTTCCTCGATGTGGGCGGCGGTGCGACGACCGAGAAAGTGACCGCAGCGTTCAAGATCATCCTCGCCGACGATGCGGTCGAGGGCATCCTCGTGAATATCTTCGGCGGCATCATGCGCTGCGACACCATCGCGGAGGGCATCGTAGCAGCCGCCAAGGAAGTCGAGCTCGACGTTCCGCTGGTCGTCCGCCTCGAAGGCACAAATGTCGACAAGGGCAAGGAAATCCTCGCCAATTCGGGCCTGCCGATCGTCCCGGCGGACGACCTCGGTGACGCCGCGAGAAAGATCGTCGCCGAAGTCAAAGAGGCGGCGTAACCCCAAGCTTTCTCAATTCGGATGATCGCATCAACTTATGTCGGTGCGCGGCCGACCTTTTATCGTGTTGGCATCGGCTCCGGCAGGATCGGTTCGCTCGAATCCTGGTAGGTCAGCCAGTGCTGCCAGATGTCATGCGTCCGCTGGTCGGTCAGGCGAATCGAGCAACGCAACAACATCGCATTGCGAATCGTCCCTTGCTTCCATTGCTCATGGACCGAAGAGCATTCGTTTGAGCGATACGATTCGAATCCCTCGCGGCTCTTGCGCATGCGCCGTGCGAGAATGCTGTCATTCTCGGCACCACCGATGGCGGTTTCGAAATAGAATTTGCGGCGGTCGTCCGCACGTTGAAGGACCCGAGCAAGACATTGGTTGATCGCCAGGGTCGTACCATCGCAGTCGTAAGAGCCGGTCGTGCGCTCTTGCGCGTCGAATTTGAAAATCAGTTCTTGCGGTTCGGGCTTGTCGCTCTTCATGCGCACGGCCGCGACCAGGCCGCTGCCCGGATTGTCCGGATCGGCGCAGCGCAGGGTTAACGCGTTGAAATAGACGGCGCACGGCTCAATCGCGACGAGGCGGAAGATGAGCATGTCGTCCTTCTCTTCCCATCCCGTGAGATCTGCGTTGAAATGCTTGAGCCTGAGCGCGAGGGTTCCGTTCTCCTGCATGAGGTAGAGATGTTCCGTGAACATGATCGCGCCGTCGGGAGTTTCCTGAACGAAAGTGCCGACCATGGTGCTGCCGGTGGGCGGCAGCCAGCTTTCCATGGCGGGGGCACCTCGAATGCCATCGCCAACCCATTGCCCGACCAGCCAGTCCAGCTGATCCAGATCTGCACGAGGCGATTCGAATCCCTTTTCTCCCAACCGGGTTTCGAGTGTCGATTCCTGCGCTGCGGCCGTCCCGACCAATGCCACCGCCGCCAAGGCCGCTCCAAAAATCCGCCCGATTGCAATCATTGCACGCTCTCCTGTTCATTGTGTTCTCTCGCATGCAACTGAAATGCAAGCTGCATCAATTGCGAGGGTTGACGTGAGAACGACGTAGCGCGAGACCGCGATTCGACAGACACATGGAAAAATCTTGGCCTCGCCGTTGCTTGACGTTTACGTAAACGCGAGCTAGGGCGGCGACAAGCAAAGCATTCGCATAGCAAGGCCGGAATACGGCCCAAGGGAAGGATACAAATCCATGAAGATCCTCGTCCCCGTCAAACGGGTGATCGATTACAACGTGAAGCCGCGGGT
>JASJDE010000171.1 GCA_030065195.1 Erythrobacter sp.
CTCTATATGAAGGAGGTGCGCCGGTTTCTCAAGGTCCAGACGCAGACGATTTGGGCACCTGCGGTAACAACCTTGCTGTTTCTGACGATTTTCGTCGTTGCCTTGGGACGTGAGGGCCGCGAAGTGCTGGGGGTTTCCTTCGCCGGCTTCGTCGCTCCGGGACTGATCGTAATGGGCATGATGCAGAATGCGTTTGCCAATTCCTCGTTCTCGCTGCTGTCGGGCAAGATCCAGGGGACGATCATCGACCTGTTGATGCCGCCGCTTTCTCCCGGAGAGTTGATGGCCGGTATCGTCGCCGCCGCCGTGACCCGCGCCATCGCAGTCGGATGCACCGTGGCGCTCGCGATGGCCTTGTGGCCGGGGGTCAACCTGGGCATCGCTCACATTTGGGCGGTCGTGTGGTTCGGGTTGATGGGATCGATCTTGCTGGCCTTGTTGGGCCTTGCAACCTCGATCTGGGCCGAAAAATTCGATCACAATGCGGCGATAACCAATTTCGTCATTGCCCCGCTGTCGCTCCTGTCCGGTACGTTCTATATCATCGACAATCTCGCACCGGCGTTTCAGGCGGTCAGCCGCGCCAACCCGTTCTTCTATGTTATCTCGGGGTTTCGCTACGGTTTTCTGGGAGAAAGCGACATCGGATCGGGGGGCGATGTAACGGTCGCAGCGATCGGGATCGCGGCACTCAACCTAGTGATCGCAATCGCGGTCTACGGGGTCTTGAGGTCGGGCTGGAAGCTCAAAAGCTAGTCAATGCGTCAGGGACCGCCGCATCCGATAGCGGCCATCCTTGAATTGTTCGAATAATTGCGAAAGCGTCGGGTGCTCGACAGGGCCGCCTTTGGGGTCGGCCACGAGGTTGCCTTGGCTGACATAGGCAACGTAGCTGGAGTCCTCATTCTCCGCGAGCAGGTGATAGAAAGGCTGGTCGCGATTGGGTCGAAGGTCCTCGGGGATCGATTCGTACCATTCTTCGCTGTTGGCGAAGACCGGGTCGATATCGAACACGACGCCGCGGAAATCGAACAACCGGTGGCGGACCACGTCTCCGATGCCGAAACGTGTGCGGGTCTCACGCGGGGCGTCAATCATGCGACCCGCCTGATTTGAAAAGAACTCTGCGCGTTCCATGGGACTGGAATATGGCTCTTCGCAACCGCAAAACAAGCGGTGAATGGCCACGGTGCCGAGATATGCCCGCATTTTGTCCGAATTCGGGTCTTGGCAACCGTGAGGTGCTGCGCTAACCGCCGCGCTCTCGCGACTGCGGAGGGGCTTTCGATCGGCCTTTCAGACGACACCATGACGTCGAGATGCAGGCGCTGATGCGGAGAGATGCCGGAGTGGTCGAACGGGGCGGTCTCGAAAACCGTTGTGCGCTCACGCGTACCGAGGGTTCGAATCCCTCTCTCTCCGCCATTTCTGCCCTTGCGATCGCGAATTCCAGACATCTTTGAGCATCATCTCTAACGGCGACACATTTCGCTCTGTCGGCGTCTGGTCCTCATGTTTGTCCGGACGGGGAATGGCACTCCGCGCTGCCCTCCCATTCGATCCAGCAAAGACCGAGCAGTTGGGGATCCAATCCGCAGCTTCCATCTACGCCATCGCTACATGCGTTTGAACAGGGGGTGGATGCCCTGCGTCTTAAGAGTTCAAACAAACTGCGGAAAGCATTCAATTGTTACGGCAATAAGAGCTTGACCCTTGCAGGAAAATCGCGATGCTTGACGACAAAGGGGGTCGTTTCCGATGCGCCGAATACAGGTGATGGCGGGTGTTTGTCTTGGATTGGCGTCTGGGAATCTGCTCGCCCAGAGTACGACCAGTACTGAGTCCTACACCTACGATGCTTTGGGCCGTCTCATCAAAGTCGAAGTGACCGACGGCGAGCAAGACGGCGCGAGCCGCGATTACGATTACGACAGCGCCGATAATCGTCGGCAGGTCGTTTCGACCGAGGGAGCAAATGGCGCCTCGGGCGGGTCCGGCGGACCCACGGTACTCCCTCCCGAATGCACGCTGCTTGGCAACGAAACGCCCTCGCTCGATGATACCACCCTGTCCTGGCCGCGAGTGTACGTCAGTGTCGACTGCGACGAAGACCTAACCATCAGCTACACGATCGAGCATCAGTCCGGCGCAGGCACCTGGACCGATATGGGCTTAGGCGGGTGGACCGGCACGGATCCGGTGCTCGAGGCCAGCTTGCCCAAGGACGAGAACGTCAAGCTCATCTATATTCAGCCCGGCGCCGGCTCGGTTCCCACGGGCACGCAATTGGTGCTGAAGGTCAACTGGCAAGTCGAAAACTTCACAGGATCCGGTACAACCGCAGAGAGCATCGTGCGGATCGATGGAACGGGCGCGCCGCCGCCACCGCCTCCTCCGCCCCCCGATCCGCCGTGCGTGCTTAACCCGACCGACTTTGCGGTGGCGGACGGTGAAATTGCGTGGCCGCGCGTCTATGCGCCAACCGCCGACGGCTGCGGGTTCCCCGTCGAACTGAGCTACACGATTGAGGTTATCGGATTCCAATCCGGAACGCTGGCCCCCGGCCAATCTCTGTCCTCCGTCGTGAGCGACGGCTTCTTCGCCGGCGATCCGATCCTTGGCGCGGACGATCAAGTCAAGATGATCTTTATCGATCCCGACGCCGGACTTTCCGCGCCAGGCAATCCGCTCGGCTTGCGCATCAATTGGGCAGTGGAGAGCGGCAACGCGGAGATTGCGGCACCTGGGTATTCCGTTGTCACCATCAGCGCTGATTAGGGGGGCGTATGACACTTTTAGATGAATTGACGTCGCGCGGCACCAAGATCAGCCGAAAGGCTTTGGCGCTGGGCCTTATGTCTGCGGCGTTGTTCGCCCCGGGCGCAAGTTACGCGCAGGTATCGGGCACGGAAGTCAATGAAGAAGCGGTCGATGAGTTCGGTCTTGAGCGGAAGACGGGGCGGTTCAGCTGGTCGTCCGGGGAAGTGATCGGGATCGGTAGCGGCGACAGCAGGGTCGCGTTCTCGATAACAGGCATCCGCAATCCGGCCCGCGCCACGCAGATTTGGCCCGCGCAATTTACTCGGTTCATCTTGAACGAGCCGCGGCTTTTGTCCGAACCCATGCCAGACCCGAATTCGCCAATCCCCTATGCGATCACCCCGAACGCATTCAACCACACGGTGGAATCGCCATCGAGCGCCGAGACGTTTCGCTGTCTCACCACCTGCTATTCGGAATACTTGACCGGAGGCCGTTTCGAAGCGCTCACGGACGGCTTCCTCTATACCGATCAACACGGGGTTGAAGTCCGGTTTGAACAGTACTCCACCAAAGTCAGTTATCCCGACGGTCGGGAAATCATCTATGGAGCCGGCCAGTTTCGAAAGAACAATTTTGGCTACTTGCTCAAGCATTCCGGGACAACGATCCAAGCCGTCAATCAGGCGATCGATTTCTGCGATGAAACGTCCGCCAGTTCTTGCGCTGGTCTTTCGAAGAACAGGTCTGCATCCCTGACAAGCCCGGGCGCCGGGATTGAGCACATAACTGACGCGGCGGGTCAAACCACCGCGGTCCGATGGGAAGCCAAAACGGCCAAGCTGCACATGAGGCCGCAAGGCGCTTCACCTCAGCTGCAGATCCCGGACGTCACAGAGAACTATCCCTTGGGAATAACTTTGCCCGGCAGTGTGACCGAGGACATCACGGTGTCCTACCATCCCCACGATCCTGAACTTGATACCCATGACGATATCCTGGTCAGCGCGATAACAAGGTTGGGCGTAAGCGCGACGTACGAGTACGACAGAATGTACCCGCAAGGTCTGCCCGAAGCGGAGCCGAGCGCTGCAGAAGCCATTGACGCCCTTACTTCGGATGGCGGCTTGCTCCAGACTTACCAGTTGGACTGCCTCAACGGGAACGATTTTGCGTGCGAGGATGTAGAGGCTCTTCAGGCCATTATTCAGACCATTCAAGAGATTGCCCTCCAGCAGAGTTTGGCCACCGCTCCGGAGGACCCCGTTGGGACCATCAATGGCTTCAACGATATCGAAATGACGATCACATCGCAGATCGAAGGGGAAGCGACTACGACAAGTTTTGCGGTCAAACCGACCGGAGGCTTTGCCAACACGAGACGCCGGCTGGTTTCCGTCACCGACGAGCTGGGGCGCACCACTGCGTATCGCTACAACCAATTCGAAGAGGTCGCCGGCGTAACGACTCCTGAAGGTAACTCCGTGGTTGAAGGGCGCGATGGTCGAGGCAATCTGATATCGCGGATCGTCTATCCAAAGAGTGAAACGAGCAACCTGGGCCCGCTCACAACGGTCTGGACCTACCTTGCGGATTGCGACGGTGTGCCATTGGCGCGCTGCAACAAGCCGCTTACGATGACCGACCCGAACGGTAATGTAACCGAATACACCTACAATGATCGCGGGCAGCTGATTCGCGAGGTCGGGCCGGCGCCCACTGCCGGTGCTGCGCGTCCTACCGTGGTCAATGCATACACGGAGCGGACCGCCTATATTAAGGGCCCGGGCGGAGTGACCGTCGCCGCCGGGCCTCCGATATCGCTGCTGACCGAAAGCTTCACATGCATTGCATCGGCGGTTTGCGATGCCGGCACCGATCCCAACGACAAGGTCGTGACCGAGTATGATTACGGACCGACCAGCGGGCTCAACAACCTGCTGCTTAGGGGCATGTCGGTGACCGCGCTCAACAAGGAGACCAACCAGCTCCAGACCCTGACCACTTGTTACACCTACAACTATTTCGGTGAACGCATTGCCGAGACCCAGCCCAAGGCTGGGCTGACGAGCTGTCCATGAGGAGGGGCGGGGGCATGCGTATACTGAGCGCGCTTGTGGCTGGACTGACCGCGACGATAGCGGCGGCCATGCCGACCGTCGCTGCCGCGCAATCGGCGGCCTCCGAATACACCAATGCGATCCGGCTGGACGATCTGGGCCGCGAGGTCGGCACCATCGCGGCCGATCCGGACGGAAGCGGCCCTCTCAAGCACGCGGCAACGCGCACAACCTACAACAGCCGCCAGTTGCCCGAACTGGTCGAGACCGGCGAACTGTCGGTTTGGAAGAGCGAAGATATCGCTCCGGCGGACTGGAACAATGGTGGTACACACTTCGTCGTCCATTCCAGCGTTCTAACCACTTACGACACCCATCGCCGCAAGGTGAAGGAGGTCGCCCGCGGTCGCTATGGCGGTGCCAATGAGATCGTTAGCGTGACCGAGTACAGTTACGACAACCGCGGGCGGCTGTTGTGCACCGCGTTGCGGATGAACCCGGCTGAGTTCGAGCTCGCTCCGCGCGATGCCTGCACGTTCAACGCGCCCCCCGCGGGAGTGGCCTACGATCGGATCACCAAGACGATCTACGACGCCGCAGGGCAAGTTTTGCAGGTGCGCATGGCAGTCGGCACGCCGCTGGAAAAAGCCGACGTCACCTACACCTACACCCAGAACGGACAGATCGATGAGGTGATCGACGCCAACGGGAACCGGGCGAAGCTCGAATATGACGATCTCGACCGGCAGGTGCGATGGGTGTTCCCGGCCAGGACCGGTCACGACCCGACCACCTTCGACGACACCACGCCCGTCACTGTTGCCGACACCGCCGGTGACCTGTCGACCGCTGACGGCAATGCGGCGACCGACGACATCGAAGCCTATGAATACGACAATAATGGCAACCGGACGCGCCTGATCAAACGCGACGGGTCGGCGATCGATTACCAGTATGACGGTCTCAACCGGCTGGTGCGCAAGACGGTGGATGCGGCCAACCAGCGCACCGATCTCGACGCGATCTACAAATACGACGTCACCTACACCTACGATCTGCGCGGATTGCCGCTGCAGACGCAGTTTGTGGGGGGCGCCAATGCCATCCAGAACAATTTCTACGATGGCTTCGGCCGGCTGGTGCAGACCAACGACGACGCCACCGGCCCGCTTCATGTCCTGCTCTATTACTACGACGCCAACGGCAACCGCACCCGCATCACCTACCCGGGTGGGCCGGTGTTCGAGCTTGCCTATGACGGCTTGAACCGCGCCACCGAGCTGTTTGAAGGCTCGATCCTGCGCGGCACCATGGCCTATAACAATCGCGGCTTGCCCGCCGAATTGGATTGGTCGCAAAGCGCCGCAAAGGACAACACGCGTTCCTACGACTACGACAGCATTGGCCGGCTCGATCAGATCGACCTCGACCTTGCAGGATCGAGCCACGACGTGGCCTGGAGCTTCACCCGTAATCCGGCCTCGCAGATCCTGACCAAGGCGCAGACCAACGAGATGTATCGTTGGGACGGCTCGATCGACATTGTCCGCGACTACGCGGTCAACGGGCTTAACCAATACACCGATATCACCACTAACGTCCCGGGCGCTTCGGCGTTCTGCTACGATAGGAACGGCAACCTCACCGCCGACGGGGCCTATGTGTTCCTCTACGATGTCGAGAACCGGCTGGTCGAAAAGCGGGTTCAGGGCGCGGGCAACAGCGATTGTACGAACCTGCTCTACACCGGCACGCTCAAGGCGCAGCTGCTTTACGATCCGCTTGGGCGGCTGGCGCAGGTGATCGGCGAGAACTCGGGCACGCAGAAGTTTGTCTATGACGGCAACGCGCTGATCGCCGAATACGATGCGAACAACGTCCTGCAGCGCCGCTACGTCCACGGCTCGAACGTCGAGGCCGACGATCCGCTGATCTGGTACGAAGGCAGCGACCTCAGCGTCCG
>JASJDE010000028.1 GCA_030065195.1 Erythrobacter sp.
GACTGGTGGCGCGGGGCGGTGATCTACCAGATCTATCCGCGCAGTTTCCGCGATACCAACAATGACGGAATCGGTGACCTGCAGGGCATCGCCG
This sequence comes from Erythrobacter sp., assembly GCA_030065195.1. Lineage (GTDB taxonomy): Bacteria > Pseudomonadota > Alphaproteobacteria > Sphingomonadales > Sphingomonadaceae > Erythrobacter. Next base: position 95 of record JASJDE010000028.1, read on the forward strand.
AGGGACTCGACTACATCGCATCGCTGGGCGTTGACGGCATCTGGATCTCGCCTTTCTTCACCTCGCCCATGAAGGACTTCGGTTACGACGTATCCGATTACTGCGGCATCGATCCAAGCTACGGCACATTCGAGGATTTCGACCGTATCATCGAACGCGCCCACGCCCTGGGGCTCAAAGTAATCATCGATCAGGTCTATTCGCATACTTCCGATGAGCACGCGTGGTTCCGGGAAAGCCGGATCGACCGCAGCAATCCCAAGGCAGACTGGTATGTCTGGGCCGATCCCAAGCCTGACGGGTCGCCGCCTTCGAACTGGCAGTCGGTCTTCGGGGGTTCGGCATGGCAATGGGACGGGCCGCGCAAGCAGTATTACTTGCACAACTTCCTCACCAGCCAGCCGGATCTGAACGTGCACAACCCCGAAGTGCAGGAGGCCGTGCTGAACGTGATGCGCTTCTGGCTCGATCGCGGAGTTGACGGTTTCCGGCTGGATGCGCTCAATTTCTCGATGCACGATCCCGAACTGCGCGACAATCCGCCTTCGGGAGCGCCGATCGAGCAGGTCACTCGCCCGTTCGATATGCAGGTCAAGAAGTACAACCAGTCGCATCCCGATATCCCGGAATTCCTCGAATCGCTGCGCGGTGTGCTCGACGAATTTGACGGTCGCTTCACCGTTGCCGAAGTAGGTGGCCCGGAGCCACTCGCGGAAATGAAAGCCTTCACCGAAGGAGGCAAGCGGCTCGACAGCGCCTACAATTTCGACTTTCTCTACGCACCCGACCTGACCGCCGACCGCGTGAGGGCATCGCTGAACCAATGGGACGGAACGCCCGGCGAAGGGTGGCCGAGCTGGGCCTTCTCGAATCACGACGCACCGCGCTCGGTCACTCGCTGGAGCGACGGTGAAGACAAGGGGCAGATCGCCCGGCTCAGCATGCTGCTGTTGCTCTCACTGCGCGGCAATCCGATCATTTATCAGGGTGAGGAACTGGGACTACCGCAAGGCTTCGTCGCGTTCGAAGACCTGCTCGATCCCGAAGCGATCGCCAACTGGCCGCATACGCTGGGCAGGGACGGTGCGCGCACGCCGATGCCGTGGGCGGCCGATGCCCCGCAAGCGGGTTTTTCCTGCGCCAATCGGACGTGGCTCAAGGTCGATCGCGAGCATGTCGAACTCGCTATCGACAAGCAGGTTCAGGATCCGTCCTCCATGATCAGCTACACGAGGCGATTGCTCGCGCAGCGCCGGGCCTTGCCGGCGTTGATCGATGGCGACAGCGTGCTGCTCGATACGCCCGAAGAAGTCGTGGCCTACGTGCGCTCTGGGAAGGAAGGCGATGTGCTGTGCGCCTTCAATCTTGGGGACGTAGCGGTGGACTGGTCTCCCCCCTCCGCCTTTACCGCCGGCAATATTGTCGCCAATGAACACGAAGTCGGCAACGGCGTCGCAATTCCTCGACGGATGGGCCGCCGATCCGGTTATTGGGCAGTAAGAAGCGGGGGCTAGGGAATGCAAGACGCGCGCGAGCGCCAGAAGAAGTCGGCTAGGCTGGAGGACATTGCTCGCGAAGCCGGGGTGTCGATCTCTACCGTGTCGCGCGCGCTCAACGATAGCCCGGCGGTGAAGCGCCGGACCAAGCAGCAGATCTGGAAAATCGCACGCGCCCACGACTACGACTTTCGCAGCACAATGCCCAATGGACCGATCGGGGCCGACGCAACAATCGCTGTGATTGTACCGACCCCGCAGGCGCGCGAAACGCGGGTGGCCGACCCGTTCTTCCTCGAACTTCTCGCAGGGATCGCCGAAGCGGCGCGTGAGCGCAATGCCGATCTCGTGATCAGCCATCTAAGTCCGCGCTCTTCCGAAGACATCGAATACGCGATGAGCACCGGCCGCGCGACGGGCATGATATTCATCGGCCAGAGCTCGCTTCACCATGCCTTCAACGCCTTCGCAGAGCGCGACAATCGCTTCGTCGTCTGGGGGGCGGAATTCGCCGATGCCGCCTATTGCACGATCGGTTCGGACAATGTCGCAGGCGGTCGGAGAGCGACGTCGCATCTCGCACGGCTCGGTCGCGACCGGGTGCTGTTCCTTGGCGATACCGAGGCGCCCGAAGCGGAACAGCGCCATCGCGGCTATCGCCTGGCCCTGGAAGAAGCCGGGTTGGCTATAGACGATCAGTTGACTGTGCCGGCCCATTTCGACGTGCATTCCGCCGAAGCGGCGACCCGATCCGCAATTGATCGCGGGATCGAATTCGACGCAGTCTTCGCGGCAAGCGACCTTATCGCCATCGGCGCAATCCGCGCGCTCATCAGCAGTGGACGCGACGTGCCGCGAGATGTGTCGGTGGTCGGCTACGACAACATCCCGGCATCCCGGCTGGTCACGCCGAGGCTCACGACCATCGATCAGGATGCCAATCTCGCCGGGCGTATGCTCGTTTCAAAACTGATCGACACGACCGGCGGCCGAGTGGCGTCGCAACGGCTCGAAACCAGCCTGTTGATCCGCGACAGTTGCGGCGGCTGACGTGGTCCAGAAATTCGCCCCGCTCAAGAAGATCATAATCGTTGGCGGCGGCAGTGCCGGTTGGATGACCGCAGCGGCCCTGGCGGAAAGCCTCGGACGCAATTGTGAGATTACACTGATCGAATCCGAAGCGATCGGAACAGTCGGGGTCGGCGAGGCAACCATCCCGCCCATTCGCCACTTTAACCAGCGGCTGGGGATCGACGAGGCGACGTTCGTCAAGGAAACGGCTGGATCCTACAAACTCGGAATACAGTTTGTCGACTGGACCCGATTGGGCCATTCCTACTTCCACCCATTCGGCCAGTATGGCGCCGAGTTCGACAGCGTCCCGTTCTATCATTTCTGGATGCGCGAAAGCCTGGCTGGCCGCGTTCGGGAGCCGATCGACGAATATTCGATGTGCTGGGCGATGGCAAAGGCGGGGGTGTTTTCTCACCCCTCGCCAGACCGTCGCCAGATTCAATCCACCTTCGACTATGCCTACCATTTCGATGCGACACTCTACGCCGCATTTCTGCGCAGCTACGCCGAAGCGCGCGGCGTGAAAAGGATTGAAGGTCGGGTGATGGAGGCCACGTTGCGTGCAGAGGACGGCTTCATCAAGAGCGTCACGCTCGACAGCGGCGCCAAGCACGAGGCGGAGTTCTTCGTCGATTGCAGCGGATTCCGCGGCCTCTTGATCGAGGACGCGCTCAAGGCGGGATACGACAATTGGCAACACTGGCTGCCCTGCGACCGGGCGGTCGCCGTCCCGTGCGCCAGAGGCAAGGAAATCGCGCCTTTCACCCGCTCGACCGCCAAGGCGGCCGGTTGGCAATGGCGCATCCCGCTGCAGCATCGCACGGGCAACGGCTACGTCCATTGCAGCGATTTCATAAGCGAATACGAAGCGACGACCGAGTTGATGACTTCACTCGACGGGGAGGCGCAGGCGGACCCACGCACCCTACGTTTCGTCACCGGCAAACGTCGCAAGTTCTGGGAGAAGAACTGCGTCGCCATAGGGCTGTCGGCGGGCTTCATGGAGCCGCTGGAATCGACCAGCCTGCACCTGATCCAGTACGGCATATTGCGATTGATCGCCCTGATGCCCGATGCCGAGATGTCGCCACTGCTGGCACGCGAATACAACGCGCAGACGACCGCCGAATACGAGCGGATCCGTGATTTCCTGATCCTCCACTACAAGGCCACTGAGCGCAACGATTCAGAGCTTTGGCGCTACACCGCCAACATGGCTATTCCCGACAACCTGCAATACAAAATCGATCACTTTCGCAACTACGGTCTGCTGGTTTCGGACGAGCGAGAGCTGTTCAAGAACCCGAGCTGGATCGCGGTCTATCTTGGCCAGGATATCGTTCCGCGCCGCGCGCCGGCGCTAGCGCAAATGCGGGAACAGGTGCCCGTCGCGGAAAGAATGGGTGCGATCGCCCAAGCGATGCAAGAGGCTGTGGGATCGATGCCCAAACACGCCGATTTCCTCGCGGAGAACTGCCGCTCGCCTCACGCAGCCTAGAGAAGAGCAATCGAAAAGCTCTACGAGAAAGGGGCTCGCTGCGATCAGCGAGCCCCTTTCCGTTCCACCAGTTGCGACCCTTGTGGAGTGAGAGCCAGGTGGGAGAGATCCGTTAGAAGTTCTTGCGGATCGTGAAGTTGAAAGTCCGTCCATAGAGTTCGTGACGGCTCGGCTGTCGGCCGACTTCGTCAATACCGGCAACGTCAAGCAGCCCGTTCTCGGTCGTGAACGGTTCGTTGGTGATGTTGAACACCTCGAACTGAAGCGCGAGTCCTTCGAGCGGCCCACTTTCATTCTGGAAGGTGTAGCCGATCTGGGCATCGAGGATCGTTTCGCTCAGCGAGTCCGCCCCAGTCAGGCCGCCGTCGAACTGCTGCACTTCGGATCGGAACCCGTCGCGATAGCGCGCTGCCAGTTTCGCCTGGATCCCGTCCTTCTCGTAGAACACGTCTGCCGACCAAGTCGTCTCCGAGTAACCCGGGATCGGGGTGAAGCCCTGCCCTTCATCCTGAAGTTCGGCATCGGCATAGGTGATGCTGAAGAAAGCGCCAAAGCCATCGAGGGCGCTGGTCACGTCCGCGAAATCGACCCGGACGGTCCCTTCGACCCCGGTGATCGAACCATCGGCGAAGTTGATCGGGCCGCTGAACGCGCCGGTTGCAAGTTCCGGCGCTCCGGTCAGGATGGACCCAAAGCCGGCATTCACGATCGACTGTTCAAGATCGATAATCTCGTTGAAGTCGACCACCCAGTCGGACAGATCCTTGTGGAACACCGCAACGATGACGGCGGTACCGGGCGAGAAGTATTTCTCGACCGAAAGGTCGTAGGAAACCGATTCGTAGGGCTGCAACGCCGGATTGCCGCCGCTGAGATTGAAGCACACGAGTTGCGGCGGGTTGAAGCCGATCACGGTGTCCGGAACCTGGTCGCCGTCACTGTCGACACATGCCAACGGATTGAAATTGATGTTCTGGTTTGCGGCCAGCTGATCCAACCGCGCACGAGTGATCGATTTCGCCGCTGCCAAACGGATGTACAGGTCTTCCGCAACCTCGAAGCTGAGGTTGGCGCTCGGCAGGAAGTCGTCATACTGCTCGGACACGGTGTTGAGCAGCCCGCCGCCGATCGTGCCGGTGGAAGACTGGCGCGTGTCTGCATAGCGAAGCCCGATATTGCCGCGCAGCGGCACGCCGCCGAGATCCGCGTCGATATTCGCCTGGACGTAGAAGTTGTGAACTTCTTCGTCGACAATCCACTCCGTGTCGAACGTCGCCTTTTCAACGAGGTAGGTCCCGTCCGTCAGGAAACTGGAAGGATCGTATGCGAGGATGTTGTTGTTGAGACCGCCTGTGTCGGTGACCCCGACAATGGCATTGGTGGGAACCGCGAGCGCACCGTCAACGAATGCCGCTGACGGACGCAGGAAGCTCTCGTTGGAATCGAAGTTCTTGTGACGATCGGTGTAGAGATAGCCGACCGTGATGCTGCCGAGGAAGCCACCGTCGAACTCGTAATCAAGTTCGGCACGCAGCTGGTTCAGCTCGTCTTCGATCTCCGGCTCCTTGATGAAGCCGACTTGGCCCCAACCGCCCGGATCGGTTAGCAGGGCATTTGCCGGATCGGTGTAGTCGAGTTGGGTATCGAGGCTGTAGCGACCGGAGATCGGAGTGTTGAACGTGATAACGTCCTGTGCACCCGAACGGCCCGGCCCGGTACCGGCATAGCTTTCATAATCGATGTCGTTGCGATCGAGGGTGGAGTAACCGTAATCGAACACGAAATTCAGATTGCTGGTAATGCCCCACTCGATATTGGCACCGATAGCGAAGATCTGCGCTTCACTGCCTTCGGTGTCGGTCCGCAGGATCGGAACAACCGCCGAATAGGTCGCCGTCTCGGCGAACGGACCCGCGCCGGTGGTGCCATCGAAGCTCGCACCACTCCAGGATGCGATCGGAGTTTCCGTACCTCGGAAGATCCCTGAATCTTCGGTGTCGGTGTAGAACGCATCGATGGTCGCGTTGAAATTGTCGTAGGGTTCGAATTGCAGCGCACCGGCGATCGAGACGCGCTGGAAGTCGCGACTGACGACACCCTGGCGCGGGTTGTCCGCCGCATAGAAAACTCCGTTCGCGTCCCTGCGAACCTGGCCGGTGAGAACCGTCCGATCGTTGATGTCACGAGTGTCTGAGGTTTTCAGCTCGCGCGAGATGAAGTGCGTCGGGTTGGACTGCACGGTCGCACCGAGCGACCAACCGACCGTGCCATCGGCATTCTGGTCGATCAAAGATGCGAAAAAGCGATAGCCGTCGTCGCTGAAATCGGGGTTGAGCGAGCCGCTGTCATTGACAACATACCGAGCCGAAACGTTGATCTGGCGGTCGTTGAAGTCGAGCGGGCGCACCGTACGCAGATCGACGGCACCGGCAATGCCGATGGCTGCGAGCTGCGCATCGCCGGTCTTGTAGACCACCGCCTGATTGATCAGCTCCGACGGGAATTGGTCGAACTCGATACCGCGGTTGTTGCCGGCGGAAACGACTTCGCGGCCGTTGAGGAGCGAAAGGGAAAAGTCCGGACCAAGGCCGCGGATCGAAATCTGCTGCGAGCGACCACGTACACGCTGCGCGGTGACGCCCGGCAGGCGCGCCAATGCGTCGGCAATCGAAAGATCAGGCAACTGGCCGATATCTTCCGACGAAATTACCTCGACAATACTGGTAGCATCGCGCTTGGCCTCGAGCGATGTCTCGATCGAAGCGCGGATGCCAGTGACGATGATCTGATTGCCTTCGCCTTCAGCTTCGTCAGTCTCTTGAGCCATGGCTGGAACAGCGCCAGCCACCATTGCCAAACCCATTGCCGCTCCGCTGAGCAGGCGAGCGTTCGCGGAAAAACGCTTAGATCCCATCAATACTCTCCCCCAACGCACTTTGTTGATCGTGTGCGTTTGCAGTTTTTTTCATAGCGAGAAAATCGACGCACGTAAACGCCCAATTTCGTGGCATGATCAGAATCGCAAGATCCGTTCTATTATCTCGCTTTTACAGATATTTGTAGGAGATAAATCGTTTCCAAGAAGACCCAAAGCAGGAAGTAATCAACAGGCTGTGGCGCTCTTGTCACACTTTTGCAATGCGAGTTCGCCGAACGTGTTGCACTTGCTGCAACCGCCATGGCGCCGAGACGCGAAGTTGGGTTGGAGCTTTCCATTTTATGCTTTTAAATCCGTTATTTAATTTGTGCTATTTGGCAATTTGGAGCGGGTTTGGTAGCATTTCGACACGCGCAATGGGCGATATGGGATCAAACTCAATCCATGAAAAACTGGGCAATTTCGCTTACCAATGCGCAATTCGGGCATTTTTCCGTGCAAAATCATGCATTTGTCACCGTAAACGACTTCATGGAAGCGCCGGAGTCCGCAATACAGTCAGCCGTTTTGCAAAAATTTGCAAAGATCACACCGCAATATCCCGGCCTGCGCGCACCACTCGATCCGACCGTCGCCGAGGCTTGGCTCACGCAACTGACACCTTTGTTGGAAAGGGGTTTCGGCCAAGCAGCCGAGGGATGGGACATCCAGGTGTGGTATTCCGTGGTTGCCGTCCCGCCCGATCGACTGATCCCGATGCAGCGATTGCCGCATGTCGATGGTACGGATCCGGACCTGATCGCGATGATGCTCTATCTTCACCACACCGATCACGGCGGCACGGCCTTTTTTCGCCACAAGACCACGGGACTGGAAAGCCTGACGGATGAGACTTTCCCTCGCTACAAGGCAGCGCTCGAAAGCGATGTCCAGAAGAGCGGAATGCCGCCCGCCCGATATGTGACCGATGGCGCCCCCCATTTCGAGCGGATCCACGCGAGTGACGGCGCATTCAACCAAGCCGTATTCTATCGCGGCAATGTCTTGCACAGCGGGATTATCGACAACGATGCCTCCCTGCCGCTCGATCCGCGGAGTGGGCGCTTGACGATCAATGCCCTTTTCAGGCCAAAGTGACCCTGGAGCCAGGCGGAAAGCCGAGAGTGGAGATGGGATGAACGACAAACGCGTCCAGAAGTTGGTGATCGTCGGCGGCGGAACCGCCGGATGGATTACCGCAGCGGCTTTCGCGAAGTTGCTCGGCTCGAGCCTGGCGATCGAGCTGGTCGAATCCGAAGCTATCGGCACGGTGGGCGTGGGCGAAGCAACGATCCCGCAGATCATTCGCCTTAACGGTATACTGGGTCTCGACGAAGCGGACTTCCTGCGCTCGACGTACGGCACGTTCAAGCTCGGAATCGAATTCCACAATTGGGGCCGCAAAGGTGATCGATACCTGCACACATTCGGCGATACCGGGCTCAACCTCAACAGCGTGCTATTTCATCACTACTGGCGACGTCATGCGGGACGGAATGCGCAGGCACCGGACCTTTGGCACTATTCCCTCCATCAACTCGCAGCCGCCGAAGCGCGTTTCGCCCATATGGACAAGGTCGGGAACACCGCGATGACGGGGCTCGCCTATGCCTACCATTTCGATGCCAGCCTCTATGCCCGGTACCTGCGCGCCTATTCCGAGGCGCGCGGCGTAACCCGCACCGAAGGGATAGTCGAAAGCGTCGCGCGCGACGCCGAAAGCGGAGACATCGCCTCGATCAAGCTTCAGCGTGGCGAGACGATTGCCGGCGATTTCTTCATCGACTGCACTGGGTTTCGCGCGTTGCTTCTCGGACAGGAGCTCGGGGTCGCTTACCAGGACTGGTCGAAGTGGCTCCCTTGCAACCGAGCGCAGGCCGTGCCGAGCAAGCGATTGGCAACCCTAGTACCCTACACCCGTGCCACCGCCCACACCGCGGGCTGGCAGTGGCGCATCCCGCTGCAGCACCGCACCGGCAACGGTCACGTCTACTCGAGCGACTTCATCTCGGACGAGGAAGCTGGTGAGATGCTGATCGCGAACCTACCTACAAAAGCGCTGGGCGATCCCCGCCCAATCCGTTTCACGACGGGTCGACGCGATCAGTTCTGGTCGCATAACTGCGTAGCGATCGGATTGTCCAGCGGGTTCCTGGAGCCGCTTGAATCCACTTCGATTCATCTTATCCAGGCGCATGTCAGCCGCTTGATCCAGCTGTTCCCACGCGGCGGAAACAGTGTCGCAGAGCGCGACGAATACAATCGGCGCTGCACCGCCGAATTCGAACAGATCCGGGACTTTCTCGTTCTCCACTACCACCAGACGGAGCGCGAGGACACCGAGTTCTGGCGCTATTGTAAGCACATGGACGTGCCCGATAGCCTTACGCACAAGCTCGAACTGTTCGAGTCCTCAGGTCGGCTGGGGCGCGATGTCGACGATCTGTTCCGCGAAGCGAGCTGGGTCCAGGTGATGCTTGGACAGGGAGTGATGCCGGCCAGCTACGATCCAATGGCCGACCAGCTCGGCGATGCGCAGCTCGACGAATTCCTGAGCAACCTGCGGCGCCTGATCGAGCGCGCGGTCGGCTCATTGCCCCGACACGAAGACTATATTGCGAAGCATTGCGCCGCGCCCGACGCAGCAGAGGCCGCATGACCATGCGATACATGCGGCGCGATACGATCCTGGGATGCCTTGGCGGCATTACGCTCGCGTCGTTTCCTGCCATTCTATCTGCAGGGGAAACGGAAGGGCGATTCCTCGAATACCGCGATCTTCGTGCAGCCGGCTTGCCCAATCAGCGGCTGACGATCTGGTTGCCGCCAGGCTACGACGTCGGGACCCAGCGCTATCGCGTCCTCTATATGCACGATGCCCAGAATCTATTCGATCCGGCGCTCTCCAACTTCAACAAGGTTTGGGCCGCAGACGCTGCGATGATGCGCTACGCAGTCGACAGTGGCGAAGTCCCCTGGATCGTCGTCGGCATCTGGTCACCCGGAGCGGATCGGTACCGACAATACCTGCCATTCCCCGCCTACGACCAGGCGAGCGAGAGCCTACGCGCAAAGATGGACGAGTACGCTCAGGGACCGCTCGTGTCTCACCGCTATCTCGACTGGATGACCGGCGTCCTGAAACCTTGGTGCGACCGTGTCTTTAGGACACGACCCGAACGCGCCAACACTGCCATTATCGGATCCAGTATGGGCGGCCTCATCAGCCTGTATTCCTTCCTTGAGCACCCCGACATTTTCGGTCGCGCCGGCTGTGTGAGCACCCACTGGCCCGCCATCGCTCCTCAGAATGTCGATTCCACCGATCCCGAACTGATTGCGATCTGGAGCGGAATGTTGAGAGAAAAGCTGGGCGATCCAGGTGGGCGTAAGCTGTGGTTCGATCACGGTACTGCAACGCTCGACGCGTTCTATCCACCCTACCAGGCAGCGATCGATGCGCACATGGCTAAGACTGGCTGGCAACGGGGCCGCGATTGGGAAAGCCGGTCCTACGAAGGTGCCGAACACGAGGAAAACGCCTGGGCTGCGCGTCTGCCCGAAGTCCTGAACTGGGTACTTGGCTGACTTCTCCACAGCTTATGCGCAGAAACGCGCAACTTGATGATTACTTTAATCAAACTGTCACGCGACTGTCCCTGATACTTACTAGCGTCGCAGGGTCCGAGTCGGCGAGCCGTGTCAGGCGCTCGCCTTTTCCGATCCAGTTCAGGGGAGACTTCCATGGTTGCCGGCACCACTTCGTCCGTATTCATCAACGAGATTCACTACGACAACAACAGTCCCACTGCCGACGCCAATGAATACATCGAGGTCGCCAATCCGCTCGGTATCGATCTAACCGGTTGGACCATCGTGCTCTACAACGGGAGCAACGGTCTATCGTACAACACGCTCAACCTGAGCGGCACCGACGCGATCCAGGGTTTCGCGCTTCCCTCAAACGGACTCCAGAACGGTGCACCCGACGGTATCGCCTTGGTCGATGCAATGGGCAACGTTGTCCAATTCCTTTCCTACGAGGGCACTTTTACCGCCGCGGATGGCCCGGCCAACGGCCTGACGAGCACCGATATCGGAGTGGGCGAAGGACCGGCCTCCGCCAGCGGCACGACCACGGACATGCAGTCGCTTCAGCTCCAGGGCAGCGGCACGACAGCGGGCGATTTCATGTGGGTGGAAAACGTCACGCAAACGCAGAGCGCGATGAACACGGGTCAGACCTTCCCTCCCCCCATCGTCACCGTTCTCGACGAAGGCTTCGAAACCGACGGCAATGGTACGCGTTACACATTCTCCAGCGGCGAAGGGAATGACGGGTTCGGCGATTTCTTCGCTCGGACCGATGGCACCGACATATCGTCGAGCTACTCGGTGACTGGGCAAGGCGGCAGTTTCTTTTTCGCAGCCCAGGATACGGATTCGGTACCCGGTCTTTCGACCGACGACGAACAATCGATCTTCTTTACGGGGCTCGACATCACCGGTCTCGACGACCTGCTGCTTTCGATCGACATTGCCGAAGACGACAGCAGCGACGGCAATGAAGATTGGGATTCGACCGACTTCTTCCAGATCTTCGCTTCGATCGATGGCGGCCCGCAATTCCAGATCTTTGGCATTGCCAACGATGGAATTGGCACAGGGTCAGGCTCCAATGGTGCGCCTCTGGTAGATACCAATCTCGATGGTGTGGGCGATGGCACCGAGATCACGTCGGTTTTTCAGACCTTCACCGCCGCGATTGCGGGAATGGGATCGACGCTGGATTTGGAAATTCGATTCCACCTGGATTCGGGCGACGAAGATCTCGCAATCGATAATATCGTCGTGAACAATGCCGGGGGCACGCCTCCAGCGCCGCAGCCGGGCGTGCTCAGTGTCGAAGATGCCAGCGTGCTCGAAGGGGACAGCGGGACGACCGACCTTGTCTTTACCGTGACGCGTTCGGGCGGATCCGATGGTGCTGTCTCGGTCGACTTCAACACCGGCGCGTTCCTGACAAACAATGCGACGTTCGGGGACGACTTCACGCCGCAATCGGGCACGCTCAACTTTGCCGATGGCGAGACCAGCAAGACCATAACCTATTCGATCAACGGCGACACCGACATCGAAGGCGACGAACGCTTTGCCGTCGTTCTCACCAATCCGCAGGGCGGCGCGACGCTCGATGCGATCGACTTCCAGGCGACCGGCACAATCTTGAACGACGACTTCCCGCCGCAAGGCCCGGCCGAAGTGTTCATCAACGAGATCCACTACGACAATTCCGGCTCGGACATTGGCGAAGGCATCGAGATTGCCGGACCTGCCGGGACGGATCTCGCAGGCTGGCAGCTGGTGCTTTATAACGGCAATGGCGGGGTTGTTTACGACACCGAGAACCTGACGGGAGTGATTCCGGATCAGGACGATGGCTTCGGCACACTCGCTTTCCCGATCAGCGGGATCCAGAATGGTCCGGACGCGATCGCTCTCGTCAGTCCGGGAGGTCAGGTCGTGCAATTCCTGTCCTACGAAGGCTCTTTCACCGCCACCGACGGCCCCGCTGCAGGCCAGACCAGCGAAGATATCGGCGTTGCGGAAGGCGGCGTGCCTTCAGGAACGTCGCTGCAGCTGGGCGGCACCGGCAATGTCGCCAACGACTTCGCCTGGCAGCCATCGCAGACCGACAATTTCGGTCTGGTCAATACCGGGCAGGATTTTGCGCCTGCGAACCCCAACGGTGCACTCTACATCGACGATGCGACCGTCACCGAGGGTGATAGTGGAACATCGCAGATCACCTTCAACGTGTTCCGTGTAGGCGGCGACACTGGAGCTGTATCGGTAGACTTCGCGGTCGGGATAAGCAGCGGCTTCAGTGACGCGGACTTTGATGACTTTTCGGGCGCCCTGACAGGTACCGTCAACTTTGCCGACGGCGAGACCTTACAAACCATCACCCTCGATATTGTCGGAGATACCGTTGGGGAACCGAACGAATTCTTCGACGTGGTGCTTTCCAACCCGACCGGGGGGGCAACAACTGGTGACGGCACGGGCGAAGGCACAATCCTCAACGACGATCCGCTCAACCTCGAAATCGGCGAAATACAGGGCACGACACACACGTCGCTGTTTGTCGGGAACGAAGTCACGACCACCGGCGTCGTAACCGCTATCGCGACGAACGGATTCTACCTGCAGGACCCGGACGGCGACGGTGACGGGTTCACATCGGACGGCATCTTCGTATTCACGGGAACGGCGCCGTCTGTTGCAGTCGGTGACGGCCTGACAATCACCGGTACCGTAAATGAGTTCCGTGGCGGTGGAGACCCGGCCAATCTCACCATCACCCAACTGATCGATCCCGCCATCACTGTGGACAGTACTGGAAACGCTCTTCCACCAGCAACCGTGATTGGCCCGCTCGGTACCGGACAGCCGACGGAAATCATCGAAGACGACAACTTCACCAACTACGATCCCGACACGGACGGCGCCGATTTCTGGGAGAGCCTGGAAGGCATGCTGGTCCTTGTCCAGAACCCGGTGGCAGTCGATTCGACCAACGGTTTCGGCGAGCTTTGGACGGTCGCCAGCGACGGCATGGGCAATCTCGAAGGCACCAACGTTTCGGATGAAGGCCTGCTGGTCATCGACGGAGGAGACGGCGGGCTAGGCGAATTCGATGCCGGCGCGGGATCGGACTTCAACCCCGAACGGGTCCAGATCGACGAAGCGGGAGCCCTAAACGGTTCGACCTTTGCAATCCCCGATGTGACCCCCGGAACGCTGCTCAACGATGTGGTCGGGATCGTCGACTACGCATTCGAGAACTATCAGGTTCGACCCCTCGCGGACGTAACGGTCGCGCAAGCGAGTACAAACATCGCCGAGGCGACCGCCCTCGTCCAGGGCGCGGTCAATCAGCTTTCGATCGCGACCTACAACGTGCTCAATCTCGACATCAATCCGGCCGATGGCGACGACGATGTGGCCGACGGCAGGTTTGCCGGCGTGGCGACTGATATCGGAATCAATCTGGAAGCGCCCGACATCGTCGTGCTGCAGGAAGTGCAGGACGACAGCGGTGCCTTCAACGACGGAACCGTTTCGGCTCAGATGACGCTGGAGGCACTGGCGACGGAGATATTCAACCAGACCGGCATACAGTACTCGGTGCTCGACAATCCCTTCGTCGTCGATGGCGAAACCGGCGGGCAGCCCGGCGGCAACATTCGCGTCGCGTTCCTTTATCGCGACGACCGGGTGGACCTCGACAATGCGTCGGTCTTTACCATCACCGACGACACCGGCGCGCTGGATGCCGCCTTCGCCAATTCCCGCGCGCCGCTCGGAGCGAACTTCCGTTTCAACGGCGAAACGGTGACGGTTATCGGCAACCACTTCACGTCGAAGATCGGCTCCGACAGCAGCTTCAGTGCGATCCAGCCGCCGACCAACGCCGGGGCGTTGAGCCGCGCCGCACAGGCGGCCGCGGTGAACGCGCAAATCGATGAGCTGCTTGCAGCCAATCCGGATGCGAAGATCGCCGTGGCTGGCGACTTCAACGAATTCCAGTTTGAAGAGCCGATGGAAGTGCTGACGGGTGAACTCGATTTCGATGGGGCAACGGTCGATCCGGGTAGCGAAGTGGTGCTCGAAAACCTCACCTTTGCACTCGACCAAGACGATCGCTTCAGCGTCCTGTTCCAGGGCAATGCGCAACAGCTCGATCACATTCTCGCGACGGAGAACCTCGCCGAGAATGCCCAGATCGACGCCGTCCATACCAACACGCCGATCGGCAATCCGAATTCGGACCACGACCCGATCCTCGCGCTGTTCAATGTCGGCGTCCAGACCATTTCGGGCACCAACGGCGTCGACGGCGCGCTCGATGGGAACGACGGTGACGACGATATCGACGGCCTTCGCGGCGACGACACGATCAACGGCAATGGCGGCAATGACGATATTGACGGGGGTCGCGGAGAGGACGACATCGACGGCGGAAGCGGCGACGACATGATCGATGCCGGACCCGGTGCGGACAACGTCATGGGTGGCGACGGCGAAGACATGATCGTCGGAGGGGACGGCGACGACATGCTCGATGGCGGCGCCGACAATGACAAGATCAACGGCGATCGCGGCGACGATACGATCATGGGCGGGGATGGCGACGACATGCTCGATGGCGGACTCGGCGACGATACGATCTTCGGCAATAACGGCAACGACATGCTCATTGGCGGCGCGCAGCGCGACATGCTGTTCGGCGGAGCGGACGACGACATGCTCGATGGCGGCGCGCGCGAAGACGAGCTGGACGGCGGCACCGGCATGGACACTCTGACGGGTGGAACCCAGGCCGACCTGTTCATTCTTCATGCCGATCAGACGGCAGCAGACGCCGACACGATCACCGATTTCGAGCGCGGTCTGGACAGCATCCGTATCGACGGTTCGATGGGCAGGACGATCACATTCGTCCAAGCCGGAGCCGACGTTCAAATCCTCTCGGATGGCGTGCTCGTCGCGACCGTTCTGAATGCGGCCGAAGCCGACGTTCAGGCCGCCTCGCTGATCGACGGAGGCGGTCTCACCCTGCAAGGCACCCGCGGGTCGGACACGCTCACCGGTGGCGCTATGGACGACTTGATCCTGGGCGACCGGGGCGATGACATCATCGATGGCATGGGCGGCAACGACACAATCGATGCCGGACCTGGTAGCGACAATGTCATGGGCGGCGCGGGAGAAGACATGATCGAGGGTGGTGATGGCGGCGATACGATCAGCGGCGGCGACAACGACGACGACATCTTTGGCGATCGCGGGAACGATAACCTGAGCGGCGACGGCGGCGACGATCTGATCGAAGGCGGTCTAGGCGATGACATGTTGTCTGGCGGTTCTGGCATGGACACGCTGCTCGGCGGTGACCAAGCCGACACGCTCGATGGCGGCGCCGACAACGACACGCTCGACGGGGGACGAAGCACAGATACGCTCGACGGTGGTACGGGCATGGATATGCTTGCCGGTGGCACTCAGGCGGACTTGTTCGTGCTACATGCAGATCAAACCGCCGCAGATGTCGACACAATCCTCGATTTCGAGAGGAACCTCGACGCGATCCGGATCGACGGCGCAGGCGGCAAGGCGATCACCTTTACGCAGGTCGGCCTTGATACCGAAATTGAAGCAGATGGTGTGCTGGTTGCGACCGTTTTGAACGCATCGAGCGCCGACGTGCTGGCCCAGACCAGCTTCGACGCGCCGCCCGCTTCCGCGACATCGCAAGCGGGCTCCGGATCAGTCGCGCAAATGGTCGGCTCAGTCGCGGTTCTACTGAGCGATATCGAGAATGCCCCGTTCGAATTCAACGATATGGCCATGGCTCCTGTCGCGACGACCAATACGAGCCCGATCTCCATGCCGCTGGCAGAACTCCTGGACGGCGACGGAGGACCTCGCAACGGACACTTTGCGGTTGAGTGGGCGCAAGACGAAGAGGATGCGGCCAACCCCTGGATCAACCAGGCGACAGCGGGCTTCGAACCACTGATCTAAGCTTGCCTTTGAGGCGGCGGCGTGCACTTCGCCGCCGCCCCCAAATGCCTCGTCAGTTGCGGAATGCCCTGGCGAACTGATCGACCAGAGGCTTCGTCACGTACGACAACATCGAACGGCTGCCGGTCTCGATGAAGAGTTCCGCCGGCATGCCGGAAACCAGTTCCAATCGCTGCGTCACTGCCAGCGAGCCGTCGTCAAGCACAACCCGTACCCGGAACACGCGCGCTCCGGTGGATTCCTCGGTGGCAGGGTCTGCCGAAACGAAGGTCACTTCCCCCGCCAGCTCCGGCGTGGTCGCCTGATTGAAAGCCGACAGCCTGATCCGCGCTGGCTGCCCGACGGCTACGCGATCGATATCGCTCGGCAAAACCAATCCATTGAACACCAGCCTATCGTCCTGCGGCACGATCTCGACGATCGTTTCGGCCGGACGAACAACCTCACCTACGGCGCTGTAGGCAAGCTTGTCGACTGTTCCAGGGTAGGAAGCTCGGATTTCGGAGCGATCGAATTGATCGCCCGCGCTGGCGCTGGCCACGCGTTGCTCATTGATCGCCGCTTCCACTTGGGCGAGTTCGGCACCCGCTTGCGCCCGCGCCGTCTGGCCAATCTGGATGCGTTGCTCTTCGGCCTGGGCGATGGCCGCATTCGATTGGGCAATATTGGCCCGCAGTGCGCCGATCGACCCATCGAGATCGATCGCGGTGCGCTCCATCTCGTTGAGCCGCCGAATTGTGACGTAGCCCTTACCGTGCATCTCACGCAGCAATTCCAGTTCGGGCTTGATCAACGCCTGTTGCTGTTCCAGCGACGAAATCTGTGCATTATAGCCGTCGATCTGGCGATTGAGCTGGTTCACGCGTTCGCCAAGCTGCGCTCGCAAACTCGACTGTTCCGATCGATTCAGCGCAAACCGGCGCTGCTCCGCTGCAATTGCAGCACGAGCGTCGTCGCTTTGATCGTGCTGCAATTCCGCCGGAAACCGGATCGATCCGCGGCTCTCGATCTCCGCCGTCAGGCGCGCGCGCTGGGCAAGCAATTGCGCAAGCGATCGTTCGGAAAATTCTGCGCTGACAGCCGACACTTCCGTATCCAGCCGCATCAGCAAATCACCTTCTTCAACCACATCCCCGTCACGCACCAGGATCTCAGAAACCACGCCCCCCGTAGGATGGGCAATCCGCTTCACACGGGTTTCAGGGGCAACCTCCGCGCTGGCGATTACTGCGCCCCCTATCGGAACCAGAGCTCCACCACCGACAACGAGCAATGCGAGAATTCCAGCGGCAATCAACGCAATTAGCGTGCGTCCACGAGCGCGGGCATCGTAACCCTGAGCGAGTTCGCCGATATCCGGCGCGGCGGCGACGGGAAGCTGTGCGTTCACGAGTGCTTCTCGGCCCGCTCAGCGACATCGACATCTTTGGGCGGCCGGATCGGCGTGGCGTTGGGGGCCGTCACCATACGGGCCAACACTTCGTCGCGCTCGCCGAAAGCGGACATCCTTCCGTTCTGGAGCACCAGCACCTTGTTGACCTGACGCAAGGCCGACGGACGATGCGCCACAAGCGCGACGATGGCGCCACGCCGGCGAGCCTCAGCAATGGCCTTGTCCAAGGCAGTTTCGCCATCCGCGTCGAGATTCGAGTTCGGCTCGTCGAGCACCACGAGGAAAGGATCACCGTAAAGCGCACGCGCAAGTCCGATGCGCTGACGCTGTCCGGCAGACAGCTGGATGCCGCCGGCCCCGACAATCGTGTCATAGCCTTGAGGAAGACCCAGCACCATTTCGTGAACGCCTGCCGCTCGCGCCGCTTCGATGACCAGGTCGGATGAGGGATTGGGATCGAACCTCGCAATGTTCTGCGCGATCGTTCCGCCGAACAACTCGACGTGCTGCGGCAAGTAGCCGAGATGCACGCCGAGTGCATCCGGATCCCATTGATCAAGGCTGGCACCGTCAAGCCGAACTGCCCCATCGACCGGTTGCCAAAGCCCAACAAGAGCGCGCGAAAGGGAGGTCTTGCCCGCTGCACTGGGTCCGATAATACCTAGCCCATCACCCGCCCGCAGCTCGAATTCGATCCCTTCGAGCACAGCCATTTCGCCACCCGGCGGCACAATCGAAAGCCTTTGCACTTTCAGATTCTCGCTGGGCGCGGGCAGACGTGTCTCGCGTTCTTCGTTGAGCGGGATCGCGTCGAACAGTCGATCCAGCCGAGCCCATCCCTGGCGCGCGTTGGTAAACGCCCCCCAGTGGGCGATGGCCTGATCGATCGGAGCGAGCGCGCGCGCAGCAAGGATAGATGCCGCAAACACGATGCCGCCGCTTGCTTCACCCGCAAGATAAAGCAACGCCCCGACTGTCAGTACGAGACTCTGCAGGAACAAGCGAAAGATCCGACTGATGCCACTCAGCAGGCTACCGGTTCGTGTTACCTTGTCCTGCGCCGCATTCAGCCGCGCATTGGCCGCATGCCAGAGATCGTACATCCGCTCGCCCATGCCGAGCGCCCGAATGATCTCCACGTGACGGTAGTTGTCTCGCGCCATCTTGGCGCGATAGGCGCGCGCGCTACTGGCCTCTTCGCTCGGACCGCGTGACGCCCGATCGTTGAGGAATGTGAGCGCAACCAGGACGGTCGCACCGACCAAGGCAGTGATGCCCAGCCACACATGCAGGACCGAGAGCAATCCGACGAACAGCAGCAGCCAGGGCAGATCCATCAATGCACCCGGTCCGGGTGAACCAAGGAAACTGCGTATGCTGTCGAGATCGCGCATCGGCGTCAGCCCGTCATCTCCATCCTCCCCGGCGGCCAATGCAAGCTGGGAAATCGCGCGATGAACTCGGCCGGTCATCCGCGCATCGAGCGCTGCGGCGACATCGCCGAGGATCCGAATCCGGAGCAGGTCAAACAGGCCCTGAAACAGATAGACGATCACGATCATGGCCAGCAGACCGAACAGCGTGGCCGTGCTTCCGCTCGGCATCACCGAATCGTAGATCAGTAGCATGTAGATCGGCCCGCCGAGCAACAGCAGGTTGACCAGCGCACTCAGCCATCCGACCGAGATCAAGGCCGATTTCGACCGCGCCAGCGCGCGTCGCAGTTCCGATTCTGGCGAAGGACCCATAGAAGCCGAGGGTTGTAAGAGATTTGCGACAGATTGGCGACTCAATGCCGTGTTCGATTTCAAGTAATCGTGCGACACAGGCTCGTCGAATTGCAACAGCCATTGCGCAACCCAATTGACGGGACGATTGGAAGCCAACTAGCCTGCTATTCGAGCGAAGGGTTCGGGGGCATATGCATGAACTTGGAAGATCGAACTGAAGCGCTGTTTCGGATGCTCGACTGCGATCGCGATTCAGCGGAAGCGCTGGCTTCCTCGATGCGTCCATGTGAATACGCACCGCGCACCGTTCTCTCGCACCAAGGCGATCACGACGATCGCCTGTGGCTGATCTTCGAGGGGACCGTCCAATTGCAAGCGATCTCCAGTGAGGGCCAAGCGACAGTGATTTCGGCATTCGGCCCCGGGGAACTGGTCGGTGCCTTTGCGGCGGAGGAGGAGAGCGCTTTCGACGCCAGATCGCTGGGACAGGTGCGCGCGCTCCAGATTGCAGCCCGCCAGCTCGACCAACTGTTCCGCCATTTTCCCGATCTGGCGGCGGGCATGTCGCGAATCTATTCGGGCCAGTTGCACACGGTGTTGGACCGGCTTGCCGCGCGGGTCACACTCTCGGCTGTCGGTCGCTGCTATCGCGAATTGCTGGCCTTGGCGGGCGCGTCGGACACGATTTCCCCGCCACCAGTCATCGCCGCCCTGGCGTTGACGGCCCAAACCACCCGCGAGACCGGATCGAGAGCCATCAGCAATCTTGAACGGCGCGGCATTATCGAACGCTCGGATACTGAGCTTGCAATCGTCTCGCGCCGGATGCTGGAAGAGCTGGTGGTTTGAGCGGGCGCTATGGGTGGATCGCCCACAGCGAGATCGGCCCGCTGAGCGAGGGCAGTTCGCCCAATTCTTCGATATGGATATCGTCGCTCAAGACACGTGCGATCATCGCCGAGCGACCGTCAGTGACGGACTCTCCCGCACTGACGGCTCGACTGAGCCGCGAGACACGATCCAGGATCAGTCCATCGGGTCGCGGCTTCGCCAGGATATCGATCAGGAGAGATCCGGCCTGCGCGAGTCCGCGTCTTGCAGCGTCGAGCATCGCCACGATACCGGCGTTCGGTTCGCCCATATAGCCGGCTACCCCATCGATTGAGATCGGCTGGAGTCCGTGCTTCTGGGCAAGTCGCGCGGCATCATTCTGCCCCAAGTCGCGAAAGGCGACGATCGCTCTCAAGCCCAGCGCGGTGTTCGGCTCCGGACGCCGAATGCGGAGCCCGCCGCCTTGGATCGCGCGTGGCGTCTCGATCCTATGCAAGGGACGTCCCGAACCGAGCCAATGCGCGACATGCAGACGCTCCTCTTCATCCGGCGCAGCAATGGTAATGGCGTGCGCGTGGCTGCTGAGGATATCGGCATTTCGCAGGGCTTGCCCCATCGAAACAAGGTTTGCGGTTTCCACGGAGAGGCCAAAGGGCACCTCGCCCTTTTCGCCGGTCAAGGAGAGAGCTTCAACGCGTTCGGCGCGCTCGATCAGGCGATCGAAGCGCGCATTCCAGTCGCTTCCATAGGGAGCCACCGATGTTGCACGAAACTCCTCAACCGTGCTTGGAAGCGAGACGGTCAGGCGAGCGCCCGCCGCAACCGCCGCCTCTGCGATCAGGATATCGGCTCCCGCCGCGAGAGCGCCGAATGCGAAGCCGGGTCTGAGCCTGGCGATCGTCGTGTCGATCCCTTCACGCAGGCCAGGCGCATCCGGGTCGAGACCGATCATTCCGCTGAAATGGATCGAGCACGGCGGACGATGCCGGTCGAGCCAGGTCGCATCGCCGCCCTGCGCAGAAATAATGGCGGTGAATTGTTCGATCGTGCGGGCATGGTCCTCCCATGCTTCGGGCAACGCATCGATACCGGCAGCAAGCGACGCCTCGGCCTCGGCGGGCGATCCCAACAAGAGCTGCGCTTCGGCGCGCGTCGCCTCGCGCCAGTATGGCGTCTCGCCCTCTCCCGGATCGGTATCGACAAGGTCGCGTACGTCCTGCGCCAGGGCACGCGATCGAGCCTCGTCCCCGGCAAACAAGGCCAGCGCTGCGGCGTTGATCAACGGATAGCTATCGGTCTTGAGCGCATAGGCCGCGAGATAGGCTTTGGAAGCTTCACGAAAAAGCCGCTTCGCTTCATCCCCCTCCACACGCCAGGCGAGATCCTTGAGCAACCGCCCCTTGAGCGTGAGGACTTTAATGTCGTCGGTGACCTCGCCAAGCCCCAGTTCCCCAAACAAACGCCAAGCCCGCACCGGATTTCCGGCACGGGCGTGGGTGAGGATTCTGTGTGGGTTGGGCGTCAACGCTTAGCCATCGTTCTTTACTTTGGGATCCACGACGATATCAGTCTTAAAGTCTCCGAGTGGACGATCCTCATCGGATATCGACACGCCAAGAGCAAAGCGTTGCGGAGCACCACCAAACGGTGTGCAATAGATCATTATCGTTTTTGCACCATTGCCGCCAAAGACGGCCCCTCTGAACGCTCCATGCACCATAGTCCCAAACATGCCAGGGCTATAACCCATCAAAGCCAAATCAGCGGGCTTTCCGACATAAATGTTTGAACTCTCCGAAAAGAAACTCGTCTTATGATTTGGGTTTGACGTATCATCGAAGTGCAAAACTAGGATCTTATTTCCACCGCTCTCGTCATCGGACAAATCCATATCAAATCTGGTTCTTCTTCCACCGAGATCGTCACCATCATGGTCGATAAAACCTCGGTCTTCCATCTTCGCGGATATCTTGTTCCAGTAATCAGAGTAGTCATTATCGGCCTCAGGAGCCACAATTGTCTCTCGCTTCTTCTTGATTCGATACCTCTGTGGATTTGAACTCCGGATAGAGAATATTTCGATATGCCGGGTGGGAGGCCCCCAGTCTAATCGAATTGGACGGAGGTTGAAGAAACTCGAATATTCTTCATCAACACCATTCAAAGTCCGAGCTTCAGTTCCTGGTACGCCCCGTTGCGCAAATATTTGAGCCTGAACTATCCTAAACAAAAAGCTTTGTTCTTCAATTGAAGAGACTTCGAGTCGTTCATCGCTGCTCATTGCGCATTTCCTCTCAATTGGTTCTCAATTCCAATCCCCACCGTGGGGATAGGTGCATGTTGGGAAACGCTGAGTTGAAAACTCCTGCCTCCCCTTCGCCACCCATGCCAGCTCGTTGCCGCAAGACACTGCAGAACGTTGCGAGTTCAGCTTCAGCGCTGACTAATTCGTCGCTAACGCATGTACGAAGTGTTTCTATCGAAGCTACGCTGAAGTCGGGATCGGCTTTCACCAGAAGCAGGCCTACAACCCGTTCCTGAAGCTGCAACTTCTCGTTGTTGGGGAAAGCATCAGCAAGTCGACGTACGCGCCCTTGGATTTCTCTGAGTTTCTTGCGTGCCTTGTCAAGATGACCCGCATCGATCTCGGCCTGTGCCGTACCGATCGCGTTACCAACTAGATCGCTCTGGAACTGTGCGTTTTCTGGCTCGGCTTTGGCCAGTTTCTCAAGAATTTTGCGTTCACGGGCACGATGTTCCAAGGCTACTTCGAATTCGCCGCCAGCGCGATGGGCGTCGGCGACCCAAGCATGCGCATCGGCCAGTTCCCGGGCGATGCCTTTGTTGCCGGGCGCTCTGGCTTCAGCCTGCTGAAAGAATTCGAGCGCTTCCGCGAAAAGCGCGGCGGCAGCAACGTAGTCACCTTCGCCACGCATCTTTACCAGCCCGATATTGCTGGCCGCGTAGCCCGCCTCCATGATCCAATCGACATTGGAAGGGTCGAATGCGAGCAGTCGGGCGGACAGATCTGCATAGGCTTGCCAGTGAGGACCAGCGACTTCGGGCTTAACCTCGCGCCATGCCGCGTAGCCCACCCAGTATTCGCTTTGCGCGTGCGCGTAAATTCGTTCCGGATCGTTTGGCTGTTCGGACAAAAGCTGTGCGGTAATTTTATGCGCTTCTTCGAAGCGGTCCTTGGCGGCCTCCAACTCTCCTCTTGCTTCATTGGATTCGCCAACGGCCAGCAGGACAGTCGCAAGGCGCAGCTGGGACTTGGGAGGTAGCTCGCTCAATTCTCCTTGATTGTTGAAGTACTCCAGCGCGCGATCATTTACGCCCTGCATGAAATCCATCCGCCCCACACTACGGAGCTGCGGCCGTAAATCCTCGATCATGTATTCAACGAGACCCTCAGCTTCCACCCGCTGCCGTTCCGCCTCGTTGCGTGCGTTGAGTGCGATCGTCGTCATGACGCCCATGGCTATGGCAAACAGCGCGAACAGGCCCGTGACGGCCATCACGCGGCGCAATTGTCTTTGGCTGTCGCGCTGGACCAGCCGGTCGAGCGGGACGCCGGCGATTCCTGCCACCACCTTGAGGAAGCCCAACCGCCAGCCGTCGCCTTCCTTGCGCAGGTCGGCGGCAAGCGGTTCGGTTCCGCCGTCGGTCAGTGCCGCCGGAAATGCTTCTTGCGGCTCGCCGCGCAGGATTGCGGCGAGGATCGGGCGATCGGGATGGCGCTCGCGGAAGTAGGCGATTTCCTGATCGACCCATTGCGACGCCTTGGCGTCGGGCGAACAGGCCACCACCAGAACTGCGGATCGCTCGAGCGCGTCCTTGACGGCCGCCGACAGGTCTTGCGCGGCGGAAAGATCGTCACGGTCACGAAAGACCTTGCCGATCCCTCCCCGCTTGCGGTTCAGCGCATCGATGCCGCCCAGCCCCTTGGGCATGCGGTAGCTTTCCAATTGGGAATGCAGCTTCCGCACCGTCGCCGCATCGGCGTGACTGTAACTGATGAACGCGCTGAAGCGCTGTTCGTTTGCCGTTTCGACCGAATTCGTCTCGCCCGCATCGTATTCCATTGAAACGCCCCCACGCTCTGGAAATATTGCGGGAGAGTGTCGATGAAAACGCCGTTAATGCAAGTTAGTTGATACTGATTGTCCGACAAGCGTACACTTCGGATCGAGTAACGGCATACGACAATTCGGTGCATCGGCAAATCGAAGGCCGATCACCGAGAGCTTCGATCCACTTTATTCGGCGTCTGTAAGATCGGCGAAATGCCGTTTGACCTCGACAAGCGAGACCACATCGCCGTACTTGGCGTTCATGTCGAAAAGGTTGGCGCGGTGAACCTCGGCATGCCGGTCGCCGACCGCTTCTTCCACGACGATAGGAATGAAACCGTGCTGGCAGGCGTCGACACAGGTGGCGCGTACGCAACCGCTGGTCGAAAGCCCGGAGATGATCAGGCTGTCATGCCCCTGGGCCGTAAGAGTGGAGGCGAGCGATGTACCGAAGAAACAGCTCGCATATTGCTTCGAAATCACCAGCTCATCGTCGCGCGGGTCGAGGCCGGCCGGCCAGGCGCCGAGCGGATTGCCGCGCGCAAAGCTCGACAAGGCTCCAATCTTCTGGGCGAACCTCCCGCCATCCACCATCGAGGGATGGAACTCGACATTGGTGTAGATCACCCGCACGCCCGCCGCGCGCGCCGCGTCGCGCAGGTCCAGAGCAGAAGCGAGAACCGCGTCGACACCGGCATAGAGCGGGCTGTCCGCCGCGAAATAGGCTTCGACGAAGTCGATCAGGATCAACGCGGGGCGACGCCCGAAACCGATCCGCCCTTCGAAGACGCCTGCATAATTGCTTTGTGCGTCTTCGCGATTGCTCACCCGATTGGCTCCTCGTGCAGCTATTGCACCTAGAAATTGTACCCGAACTCTACCCCGAACCGGCGCAGGCCGCCGGGCGAGATGAAAGACCCGCCAAACTCGATAGCAGGGATCACTTCGTTGAGATATTCGCGATTGAGCAGGTTGTCCGCAAAGGCGGTTAGGTTCCAATTCTCGCCTTCGAGGCCAAATCGCAGATCCAGCACGCCGAACGCTTCTCGCTGCGTGATCGAATAATCCGCGTCACCGACAAAGGCAGGGAGCGCCAGTGCCGATCCGGGCAGCAATCCGCTGAACAAGGTTGGTGACGTGTTGTTCTGCACGGTGTGGAACCATGTTGGCCCGGTGATGCGATAATCGGCGCGCATCACGAGGTCGAAACTGTCGGCGAGCGGCGCTTCGATCTGCGTACCAAGGTTGATCGTGTAGTCAGCCGTGTAGGGCGATTCATTGCCAACCGTAATTGGCCGCGACGCGTTGGCGATGATTTCGCTTTCGGTGACATTGACCGAACCGAAGAAATCCCATCCGGGAACAACCTCGAAAGTCAGGTTGGCCTCCGCGCCATAGACTTCGACCTCGTCGATATTCGAAACTACGCGCAGCAGCCCGAACCCTCCGACGAAGAACTCGAAGAACTGCATATCGTCGATTTCGGTGTAGTAACCGGCAAGGTCGAAGGTGAGTTTGCCGTTCACCAAAGAGCCCTTGATGCCCGCCTCGAAGGCGCTCGAACGTTCCTTGCGGAAGATGTCTTCGATCAGGACGTTGGTCCCGATGAACTGGTTGAACGCCTGATCGACGATCGCCGCCGAACCCTGATTGTTGAATCCGCCGGATTTGAAGCCGATCCCCCAGTTCGCGTACAGATTTACATCGTCGCCGAGCGCATATCGCAGCGAAATCTTGGGCTGGAGCTGCTTGAACGACTCGGACTGGTTGGGGATCGGACCGAATGCCTGTCCGGGATTGATCGGCCCGCCTCCGAACGGATCGATCGCATTGGGGACGAGATTGCGCACGCTGCGGTCTTCGACGTCATAGCGCGCCGCCAGACCGATCTCGAAGCGATCGGTGACTTCATAGTCAAGCGAAGCGAAGACCGCATAGACGTCGGTCGAAAAATCGTCGTTATAGAGTTGTGTGGTCGGATTGCCGGAACCGGGGGCGTTGAACAATTCCCGCGAGACGCCATTGCCCAGATCGGCACCGAGACTGACCCCGGTTTCGCGATCGATGTGGAGGTAATAGGCGCCGACCTGCCATTCGAGCGGACCGCCGGAGTTCGACGCGAGGCGGATTTCAGCGCTTATGTCGCTTTGTTCGCGGATCTGTAGCTGTGTGCCGTCACAAGTAGTCGGACTATACGCGCCAAAGGTTGATCCGTTCACCGGATCGAAAATGAATGGAACGGGTGTCGCGCCGATAAAGGTCGGAGGGTTTTGCGGAAAGCCCGTCAGCTGTGCGGTCGTCGCGAAGCAGGAATTGGATGCGTCAATCGATGCCTGGGTCGCGCCGGGAAAGGTGAAGCGCGCAAAGTCGGCCGAAGTGCCGTCAGCCGTCAGAGCCTGCTGAACATCGCTGTAAAGAGCCCAGGCCGTCAGGGTGACGGCGTCGAATTCATGTTCGATCTTGGCGGAGATTTCAAAAGTCTGCTGATCGTTGGTCGGTCGAATGTTCGAATAGTATCCGAACGGATGATCGTTCACGTCTTCGAAAAAGGTCGGGTCCACCGCCGCGAAATTCGGCAGGTGGAAGGCAGCGTTGAAATTGATCGAAGCTCCGGAAAGGTCGGCATAGCGTGCTTTCACATCGAGCTCGGTCGCCGGGCCCAGGTCCACGACCAACCGACCATCGACCGACCAGATTTCCTGATCGTCGACCGAATTGGAATTCAGGAAGCGGTTGAAGAAGAAGCCATCCGTGGTGAAGTAGCTTCCCGACAGTACCAGACCCGCACCCTCGCCGATGGGGGTAGAGATGTAGCCGCTGGCGGAATAGGTGTTGTCTTCCGCAGCGGATACGCGAATGCCGCCCTCAAGGAAGTCGTCCGGCTTGAGGGTCTGGATTACAATCGCGCCCGCTGCCGCATTACGTCCATAGAGCGCACCTTGCGGTCCCTTGAGGATTTCGATCTGGCGCAGTGTCCCCTGATCCTGGTTAAGCTGCGCGGTGTTGGTCTTGAGGATACCGTCGACCACGAGCGCAACCGAGCTTTCCGCGTCGCGCGCGCCATTGATCCCGCGAATGTTGATCTGCGTATCCCCGGCCTCCGCAGTACCGGTCACGATAGTGACGCCGGGCGTGAGCTGTACGAATTCGTCGGCGCGCTCGATACCGGCGCGCTCCAGTGTTTCGGTGGTAAAAACGGTGATCGCGGAAGGAACTTCGGCAAGCGTTTCAGACTGGCGCCGTGCGGTCACGATGATGGCGTTGTCACCGTCGGTCTCGGCTGCGTCGGTCTCTGCATCCTGTGCCAGCGCCGGAACGGCGGGGACGAAAGCTAGCAACGCAACACTGCATCCAAGAACGGGTTTGATTCTGGTTTTCACGGTCAACACTCCTCCATGCCAGCCGCCTACTCGCATTTGATGCGAGTCTGGTCGCTGAAAATTTCAGTCGGCCAACTGGCCGAGCGTCCCGTCCCAATGCATCGAAGCAAACCTGCTCCTGTACACCACCGCTGCGCCCTATTGTATACAATTTGCCCACGTCAAGCGAAATTGGTATCGGGCTGTGAATTGTGTGAGGAGGGTCGAAACCGGTGACTTTTTGCTACAGTTCGGATCCTGCAGGTCCGCTTCTGCCCACTTTCAACCGCTTTCAGTGTCGTTTGGGTGCCTTTCGATGACGCGCGCTTCCGAGCAGGCCTACGGTAAGATTCGCGAGTTCCTGTTGCGCGGGGATGCGAAGCCAGGCGAGCAACTGACCGAGGACCAGCTGGCGCATATAACCGGCGTCAGCCGCACCCCGGTTCGCGATGCCGTGCGCAGGCTCGAAGCGGAAATGCTGCTCATCCGCAATGAGTCCAAGCGCATCTTCGTCGCCGATTGGAGCCGCGACGACATCGACGAGATGTTCACCCTGCGCGAAATGCTCGAGGGCCATGCCGCTGAGCGCGCAGCCGATCGACTGAGCGAGCAACAGATCGATCGGCTCGCCGAAGTGAATTCCAAGCTCCATGCGGCGGTCGATATGGACCCTCCCAACGTGGTCGAGTTCCTCGACGAAAACAGGGTCTTCCATGAAATCATCACAGAGGCCGCCGCGTCACCAAGGCTAAGACAGGTCCTCACCATGCTGGTCGAACAGCCGGTCGTCCTCCACACTGCGCGCAGCTACTCGGTCGAGGATCTCAAGCAATCCGCGCGCGATCACGACGAATTGATTGCCGCCTTTCGCGCGCGCGATCGCAGCTGGGCGAGAGCAGTCATGGGCAGCCATTTGCGGCGCGCGTTCCACACCTTCGCCGACGCTTCCGAAGCGGCCGAATAGAGGCCTGAAATTCGGCCGCAGGAGTCAGATAATCCCGCGATCGGAGAGGTCGGCGCGGGTCGCGCTGTCCATGCCGAGCAGCTCTCCGTAGATCTCCTCGTTGTGCTGACCGAGCTCCGGCCCGACCCATTCGATCTGCCCCGGCGTCTCCGACAATGTCGGGACGACGTTCTGCATCTTGAAGTCCTCGTGGAGCGGGTGCGGCACGTCGACAATGGCCTCGCGCGCGGCAAAATGGGGATCCTCCAGCATTTCCGGCGCGCGATACATATTGCCAGCCGGGACGCCATGTTCTTCACATAGATCAAGGACTTCCTTGCTCGTCAGCGTGGAGGTCCATTTGCCGATCAGGTCATCAAGCTCGGCTTGGTTCTGGCCCCGCGCGACATGGCTGTTGTAGCGCGGGTCATCGCCCAAATCGGCCATTCCCATCATCGCCGCCATACGCTTCCACACGCTGTCTTGGTTGCCCGCAACCAGCACGCTTCCATCCCGGGTCGGATAAACGTTCGAGGGCGCGATCTTGGGCAGGATGGACCCTGTCCGCTCGCGGATGTGTCCCGTCACTGTGTATTCGGGCACGGTCGATTCCATCATCGCCAGGACCGCTTCATAGATCGCCGAATCGACGACCTGTCCCTTGCCCGTCTTATGCCTGTGGTTGAGCGCCATCATCGCTCCGAGGCAGGCATAGGTCGCTGCCAGCGAGTCGCCGATCGACAGGCCTGCACGGCTTGGGGGCCGGTCAGGTTCGCCGGCGATGTAGCGCATCCCGCCCATCGCCTCGCCGATCCCGCCATACCCGGCACGCGGGGAATAGGGGCCGGTCTGGCCATAGCCCGACACCCGGATCATGATCAGCGCCTCGTTGACGGCCGACAGTTCGTCCCAACCAAGATTCCATCGCTCAAGCGTGCCCGGCCTGAAATTCTCAAGCAGGAAATCAGCCTTGGCAGCGAGCTGCCTGACAATAGCCTGCCCTTCCTTCTCGCGCAGGTTGAGCGTGATCGACTTCTTGTTGCGACCGACGACCGAGAACCACAGCGGTATGCCCTGCCCCCAATTGCGCATCGCGTCGCCGATCTTGGGCGGTTCGACCTTGATCACTTCGGCTCCGTGGTCGCCCATCAGCTGGCCGCAGAACGGGCCGGCGATCAGCTGCCCCATTTCGATCAGCCGCAGTCCTTCGAGCGCACCTTGAGCCATGTTCGAGCCTTTCCGACAGGGTTTCCGTCTTGCGAAACAGAAGAGAGCCTAAAAGGGGCTGAAAGGAACCTAAAGGCGCACAACCGGGTGCAAGCAGTGCCGAGCCTATAGAGCGGCCATTTGCATTTGTATACAATTTGCGTATTGAGCGGCCTCACTCTTTTTCGCGCGAGAACTTCTGCAATGGCTCCGGACAGCATCGAATTGGTCGAGGTCGGGCCGCGCGACGGGCTTCAGAACGAACCGGACATCGTGTCGACCGTCGACAAGGTTGCACTGATCAATCGCATGATTGGCTATGGCGCGCGGCGGCTCGAAGTCGCAAGCTTCGTGCATCCCAAGCGCGTACCGCAAATGGCCGATGCCGAAGAGGTGATCGCCGCCCTGCCCGATCTCGAAGATGTGACCTATATCGGCCTCACCCTCAACAAGCGTGGTGTCATGCGAGGCCTTGCCACGCGCGAGGGCGGTAGACGCGGGATCGACCAGGTTGGCTGCGTGGTCGTTGCTTCGGACACATTCGGACAAAGGAACCAAGGCCAGACGATAGCCGAAGGGATCGCGGAGAACCGGGACATGATCCGCTTCGCAAAGGCCGAGGGGCTAAGCGCCCAGGTCACGATCTCCGCAGCATTTGGGTGCCCCTTCGAAGGCGAGGTGCGGCCCGAAACCGTGCTTCGGATCGCCGAGGAGCTGGCTCCCGAAGCGCCTTCGGAGATTGCGCTCGCCGATACGATCGGGGTTGGAGTACCGATCCAGGTCGAAGAGCTGTTCGGCAGGCTCGCAGAATTGCTCAAGGGCGAGATACCCATGCGCTGCCATTTTCACGACACGCGCGGCACGGGAATCGCCAATGCCTGGTCCGCCTACCGAACAGGCGTGCGCACTTTCGATGCATCGCTTGGCGGACTCGGCGGGTGCCCCTTCGCACCCAACGCAACGGGGAACATCGCGACCGAGGACCTTATCTACATCATGGAGCGTTCGGGTATCGCGACAGGTGTCGAACTCGATGCCGCCATCCAATCCAATCGCGGTTTTGCCAAGATCTTGGGCCGCGATCTGCCATCCCGGGTCGCCCGAGCGGCCTGACGAATGAGAGCCGGGGAGAATAGATGACTTACAGGCTGGGCGTCGATGTCGGCGGCACTTTCACCGACTTGCTGTTGTTCGACGAAGAGACCGGGAATTTCTGGCGTCACAAGACTCCCTCCACACCGCATGACAGTTCGGAGGGGATTCTCAACGGCGTCAGAGCGATCACCGAGGAAGCAGGCGTATCTGCCGAAAGCATCGCCTATTTCCTCCACGGCACCACGGTTGCGACCAATGCCGTGCTCGAAGGGAAAGGTGCCAAGGTCGGACTGGTAACGACGCAGGGCTACCGCGACATCATGCAGATCGCGCGCAGCTTCGTGCCCGGCGGGCTGGCAGCGTGGATCGTATGGCCAAAACCACAGCCATTGGCGCATCTCGAAGACACGGTCGAAGTGCCTGGCCGCATGGATGCCGACGGCAACGAGGTCGCGCCTCTCGATGAAGAGGCGGTGCGCGACCGGTTGCGCGTTCTTAAAGGCAATGGTGTGGAAGCGCTGACCGTCAGCCTCATCAATGCCTATGTTAACGGCGCGCATGAGAAGCGGATTGGTGAAATTGCCGCCGAGGAATTGCCAGGTGTTCCCGTTTCCCTGAGCCATGAAGTCCTGCCTGAAATGCAGGAATACGAACGCACGCTTTCGACCGTGGCAAACGCCGCAGTGCGTCCCGTGGTCGGCAAATACGTATCCAACCTGCGTAACCAGCTGGAGGAGCAGGGGCTCAAGGGTCGGCTTTCCCTGCTGCGATCCGATGGCGGCTTGATGAGCAGCCAGAAGGCGGAGGAGCATCCCGTCAACATCCTGATGTCCGGCCCCGCCGGCGGCGTCACGGGCGCGTTGTGGGTCGGCAAGAACGCCGGCCTCAGCAATATCCTGACACTCGACGTGGGCGGTACTTCGACGGACGTCGCCTTGATCGAAGGACTTGAAGCACGGCGGGTCCGCACCACCGAAGTCGGTCACTTGTCGGTGCGCGCCTCGGCGCTCGACGTGAAGACGGTGGGTGCCGGAGGTGGTTCGATCGCGCACGTCCCGGAGCTGACCGGGGCCCTTCGGGTTGGCCCGGAAAGCGCTGGCGCCGTTCCTGGCCCAGTCGCTTATGGAAAGGGCGGCGAGCTACCGACGGTGACCGATGCCAATGTCGTGCTCGGCTACCTTCCCGAAGACCTGCTCGGCGGTAGCTTTCAACTCGATCGCGAAGGCGCCAAGCGAGCAGTACAAACGATCGCCGACGCGCTTGGCGTCGGCCTCATGGAAGCCGCTCGCGGGATCATCGATATCGTCAATGAGAACATGTTCGGCGCGCTGCGGATGATCAGCGTGCAGCAGGGGTACGATCCACGGGAATTCGCCGTCATGGGTTTCGGCGGAGCCGGCCCATTGCACGTGAACGCGGTGGCAAGATTGATGGGCAGCTGGCCGGCTGTCTCCCCCGTTTCACCCGGAGTGCTGTGCGCATTGGGCGATGCGACCACGCAAATGCGGACCGAAACGGCCCGCAGTTTCTCCCGCCTCGCCAAGGATACTTCGGTCGGCGACCTGACGGCGGTGCTTGAAGAGATGGCTGAGCAGACGCGCGGCGAACTCCTCGCCGATGGCGTGCCGGAAGCGCAGATCACCTCTCGGTTTGAAGTGGATATCCGCTACGCGGGGCAGGCATTTGAAGTGCCTTTGACGATTGACCAAACCGTGCTCGACGCCGATGGAATCGGAGGGATTCTCAAGCGCTTCGACGACGAGCACCGGCGCCTTTTCACCTTCAACATGGACACTCCGCACGAAATTGTGAACTTGCGTGCGGTCGCATTGGGGCAGGCTCCTGCCCTGCCCGCCGCCGAATTGCCCAAGGGCGATGGCGACCCGTCGGCGGCGAAGATTCGCGACCATACGCTATGGATGGATGGCAAGGAGCAAGCGGGCGGAATCTATGATCGGTCGAGGTTGCGGCAAGGCGACATGATTCCCGGCCCGGCTGTCATCACCGAGATGGACTCGACAACCCTCGTTGAGAGCGGCTGCGTCGCGCGTGTCGATGCGGTCGGCAACATCCTCATCAATCCCGTGCAGGAGGGCTGAACCATGCCGGCACAGATCATCGAGACCAATTCGACGCCCTTCGAGACGGTCGACATCGACCCGGTGACGCTCGACATTATCGAGAACGCCCTGCGCAACGCCCGGGTGGAAATGGACGCCACGCTGGTGCGCACCGCGATGTCGCCGGGCATTCGCGAACAGGGTGACGCTTTCCCGCTGATTTCCGATCCATCGGGCAAGATGATCGTCGGCCAGTTCGGAAGCTTCATCGACGGCTTCCTCAAGGAATTCGACGGAACGATCGAAGACGGGGACATGATCTTCCTGTCCGATCCCTATTCCTGCGATGGTGCGGTGAGCCACTCCAACGATTGGCTGGTGCTGCTACCGGTGTTCAAGGACGGTCGCCTGATCGCCTACACCGCGATGTTCGGCCACCAATCGGATATCGGCGGTGCGGTGCCCGGCTCGATGCCCATCGGCGCGTCGAGCATTTTCGAGGAAGGTATTCGTGTTCCGCCGGTCAAGATCTGGAAGAAGGGCGAATACAACGACGATTTGATGAAGCTGGTGATGCACCAGACCCGCAAGCCGGATTGGTGCCAGGCCGATCTCAACGCGCTGATCGCATCGTGCCGGGTCGCATCCAAGCGCGTCGTCGAAATGGCCGAACGGTTCGGAGACGATGTCTATGTCTCCGCCACGCAGGAACTGCTCGCGCGCAATCACCGTGCGATGAAGGCACTCCTGTCGCAAGCGGTCGGTGAAACGCCGGTCAGCTTCGAGGATTTCGTCTGCGACGATGGCAAGGGATTCGGACCCTACAAGATCAGGTGCTCGATGTGGCGCGAGGGGGACACGGTCATCCTCGATTTCGACGGCACCGACCCGCAAAGCGCCGCCTCGATCAACTTCTATCTCAACGAGAACATGTTCAAGATGTTCTTCGGCATCTACATGATCATGGTCTTCGA
>JASJDE010000172.1 GCA_030065195.1 Erythrobacter sp.
GCAATGTCGCCATCCGAAGACAACGCGCCCAGATCCAGCGTTCCGCCGCCGGTGCTCTCGACATCGATAAAGCCGTTGGTCGCACCCGGCTCGTTCGAGTTGATCGACGTCGTCGTAATGTTGCCGGCGGCCGTGAGAATGGCACCGCCATTGCCGCTCGTATCGACCGCGGCTGCGGTGATCGTGGTTCCGGCGTTGGCGTTGACGTTTCCGTCCGATGACGTGAGATCGAGAACGCCAATTGCGCCCGTCGCATCGAGATCGAGATCGCTGCCCGAGATATTCGCGGTTGCAGTCAGATCTCCGTTCGAGGTGAGGCTGACGAGGCCCGTGCTGGAGAACTCCCCGCCAATCTCGACGGTCACCAACGAGGTCCCCGATGCGAGCAGAGCAATGCCGGTGTCGGTCGGGACCGCCGTCGTCGCGGTGACGGTCGCATCGATATCGAGCAGCGCACCCACCACTCCTGCAGCAGTGAACATCGCGAACTCGGCCGATGCACCCTGAACGGTTCCATCAACCGTCTGCGCCGCCACGGTGGTACCTGCATTGACGGTGTAGGTCAGGGGGCTGCCCGCCGTGAAGCTGACATCGACGTCGCTTGCCGTGATGAAGATCGCGCGACCGGTTCCAGCGTCGAACGAACCCGTCAGGTTGAGCTGCTGCGACACAAAGGCCAGCGAGCCATCGGTAACGAAGGACGCATTGCCGATGGCCTGCACCGCGTCGGTGGCGACACCGGCAAAATTGAGCGTGTCGGTGCCGTTGCCGAACACGTCTGTCGCCTCGTAGAAATCGAAAACATCCTGGTTTGCGACATCGATGGTCGACGCGAAGAACGACCGCGCATTGACCGCAGTGTCGTTACCGAAGATGATCCCGTTCTGGTTGATCAACCAGAAGTTGATGTCTGCCGCATTGAGCGTGCCGTTGATGTTGGACGGATTGAGACCGATCACTCGGTTGAACAATGTTGCTTCAGTCAGCCCCAGTCCTGCATCGATGGTGACATTGACCGTGTCGCCCATCCCGATGTTAAAGTCGGTCCATTCCGCAACGACAACCGCCGCTTCGACCTCGATATCGGTCGTGGTCGCGTTGGTATCGGTGACGGTGAGCTGGTTGGGGTTACCGGCACTGTCGACTGCGGAGCTGAGATCGGTGCTCCGGACCAGCTGCGCATGAGCCGTGCTCGGAATCGCAGCGAGGGCGGCCACGGCGGTCGTCATGAGCATCCGGCTGCGAATTTTCCTGCTTGCGACTGTCATTTCGAACTCTCCTGTCGCCGACCGGCTCAACGGATCAATGCTGGGAATTTGGTGGTGAGCGAAAACAGCACCCTGTCCGGCGGTCGCTCGGAGTCTGAAAACAGCGCAGGATCCTGAGGCGAAGCGTAGGTTACCTCCGCCGTGATCGCCGAACCGAATGTGTAACGCAGACCACCGCCGAGGGATTTGAGCGTGCGCTTGGGATCGGGAGTGCCGCGATCGAGGTTTTCCACCTGCACAATGTCGAAAAAGCCGAACAATTGCAGCCTGTGCCGCGCCTGATCGAGCACTGTCGCTCCGACTTCCGCCGTGCCGCCGAGCGCACGATCCCCGCTGTTTGCACCGGGATCGTATCCGCGACCGATACTGAGATTCCCAATGGCGTACTCATCGAAATTCAGCAGCGGCTCGTCGGTCCATTGAGCTTCGAAACGACCGCGAAGGTCGAAGATCGAGCCAGGATACCAAGTGACGTCTGCCCCGCCTCGAAGAACGAGTGCATCCGCATTGCCGAATGGCCGCGACGCGGTGATCCCATCGGTCGAAGCAGCACCGAAATCGTTGAGGGAAGTCGCGCCAAAGACCCCAAGCCCTTGCCGCACTTCGGCAAAACCGCTGTAAACCAGCGCGGTGGACCGATCCAACCGGCGCCTCTGTCCATCGACTTGCGCGCGCAGGAATACGGTCCGGATCGAATCCTTGCTGAGCGTGACCGGGGACACCGTGGTTTCCTGCTCGATGTAATCGAAGCCCAGGGTCACGTCTGCCGCCGCCGCGGGCGTCCTCAAGAGCGGATAGGAAACCGAAAGATTGGCCACCAGCGTGTCGGTCTCAAGATCGAGATTCTGAATTGTCGGGCGCGCCGAAGCGAACACGACATCGACGCCGACACGGATGTTGTCCGGCCCGATCCCGAATTCGTGGCCACCCTGAACGATCCATTGCTCATCGAAGTCCACAGTCGTCTGGCCAGCCAGATAGGTGATGTCGGACAATCCGGTCAGACCATAGAATTCCAAGCGAGCGAAGCCGGTTTCGCGACCGATGCTCCGCGCATTGTAATTGCGGACATTGAAGAACGCCGCGTAACGCTCGAATTCGACCGACAGGTTTCCGATGACTTCGCCCGGTGCTTCGCCTGAAGGTGCAAGAGCGAGACGGACTTCAAGACCGGGAATATCGTTGGCGTTGAGTAGGATCCGCTCCGCTTCGCGCTCGTTCAACGGATCCAGCGCACGGAGAGGCTCGATCGCTTGGGTCAAAGCGTCGCGATAGGGGCCGGGATCGCCCGTGATCCGAATTTCCGAGATGTTGGCGGAGATGACGTCGAGGCGCAGGGACCCTTGCAATTCCTGTTGGGGAACCTGAACCGTCGCGATCCAGCCATCCCGGCGCAACGCATCGTTCGCCGCATCGCGGACGTCGCATATCACCGAAAGCGGGCGTTCGCCTGCCGGAGTCTCCACACTGGCCAGCGATTGCGCCAATTCCGGAGCGAGTTCTCCTCCCGCGACGTCCACGAACTCCACGCCCGAGAGCGTCGTGGTCAATTCACTTTCGTCGAATGGACAGTTGGGCCGCAGCCCGGCGTCTCGCTCCAAGCGAACATCGGCTCGGTCGCTCGGTCGCTCTTCGGTATCGGGAAGCTCGAGCTCTTGGCTCGTTTGGCCGGTCGATTGTGCTGCAGCCTGTGTTCCACCGGCTAGCGCCAAGGCTATCGCCACGCTCGATGCAAACGTAGACACGTGAAAACGCTGATTGGTCGCGACAGACGTCATCCAGTTCCCCCCGGAAACCAAAGTAAGCCTGCGGACTTGCTGTTTCGCGACCCGGTCTCGTCAGGCACTCGAAGGGTTATGGACGAGCCCGGATAGAGTCAACCAATCATTAATGCTTGGCACTAAAGGGCTTTTGTAGGTTTTCGACACGCTTCAAAGCATGCCTCAGATAAGCCTCGGATTTGGCTAGAGAGCCTTGCCATGCTCCTTGCGCGCAATCTCATGCAACCAATCCGCATGGCGCGGTGCCGTCTTCGTTTCTGACCATTCTTCGAGCATCAAAGGTGCGACTCGCTTGAGCTCGGAATATTGCTCATCCGTGCCTATATCGGCCGCCAGCTCGACCCGGTGGCCATTGGGATCGAAGAAGTAGATCGACTTGAATATCCCGTGATGGGTTGGCCCCAGCACATCGATCCCTTGGCCTTCGATATGGTCTTTGGCTGCCAGCAGGGCTTCTTCGGTGGGAACGCGAAATGCCAGATGCTGGACCCATTGCGGGGTGTTGGGATCCTTGCCCATTTCAGGCTGATTGGGCAGCTCGAAGAAGGCGAGGATGTTGCCGTTACCCGCATCGAGGAAGACATGCATGTAGGGGTCGTACTCACCCGTCGATGGAACGTGATCCTCGGCAAACGCCGTGGTGTATTCCATGCCGAGCACGCGGCCATACCATTCGACCGTCTCCTTCGCGTCCTTGCAGCGATAGGCAGCGTGATGGACTCCGGCAAGGGCGACTGGGTGGCTCATTCTGCGGGCTCTTTCTCGACATCGAGTACACCACGCGCAATCTGGTCGCGCTCAATGCTTTCGAACAAGGCCTTGAAGTTGCCTTCGCCGAAGCCATCGTCACCCTTGCGCTGGATGAACTCGAAAAAGACCGGTCCGACCTGCGCTTCGGCAAAGATTTGCAGCAGCAGGCGCGGCTGGCCGCCTTCGGTAGTGCCATCGAGCAGGATGCCGCGCATTTTCAGGGCGTCGGCATTTTCGCCATGCCCCGGCAGGCGTTCCTCGAGCATCTCGTAATAGGTGGCTGGCGGCGCGGTCATGAACGGCACGCCCAACGCCTTAAGATTGTCCCAGCAGGCGACGAGGTCTTCGCAGATCAGTGCGATATGCTGGATGCCTTCGCCATTGAATTCACGCAGGAATTCTTCGATCTGGCCCTTGCCGCCTTCACCCTCTTCGTTGAGCGGGATGCGGATCTTGCCGTCGGGTGCGGTCAGCGCTTTCGAAGTCAGGCCGGTATACTCGCCCTTGATGTCGAAGAAGCGGATTTCCTGGAAGTTGAACAGCGTCTCGTAATAGTCCGCCCAGTACTTCATGCGACCGGTGTAGACGTTGTGCGTGAGGTGATCGATCGTGTGGAAGCCTGCGCCTTCGGGATAGGGATCGACACCCGGCAGGTAGTCGAAGTCGATGTCGTAGATCGTAAGGCTCTTGTCCTCGGCCCCGGCGTAGCGATCGACCAGATACAGGATCGCGCCGCCGATGCCGCGAATCGCGGGGATGCGCAATTCCATCGGCCCCGGTTCATTCGCTACCGGCTCAGCGCCCGCTCCGAGCAGGTGCTCATACGCCTTGGCCGCATCGCGCACGCGGAATGCCATGCCGCAAGCGCTGGGGCCGTGCTCGCGCGCAAAATACCATGCCGCGCTGCGCGGTTCGTAGTTCGCGATCAGGTTGATGCCGCCCTGCCGCCAGAGATGCACATCCTTCGAGCGATGCTTGGCCACACGGGTGAAGCCCATGGTTTCAAAGACCGGTTCGAGCACGCCCTTTTCGGGAGCGCAGAACTCCACGAACTCGAAGCCGTCGAGGCCGGCAGGATTGTCGAACAGGTCATTCGGATGCTTGGTCATGGGTGAAATCTCGTTGGTGGGGGGCATGTTTCAATTTAGTTACGTTTGTAACTAAATACGCTTCCCTGATGATTTTGTCAAAGCAGAAATTTGTCCGTTCCTGTAGGCAATTGCATGGCAACCACTTTCGCGGCAGGCTCGCCGACAGGAGAGACATATGATCAAGACCACGGGCATCAATCACGTCGCGCTGGTGTGCCGCGACATGAAACAGACGGTGAAATTCTACACGGAGGTGCTGAAGATGCCGCTGTTCAAAACGGTGCAACTGCCAGACGGCGGCCAGCACTTCTTCTTCGACTGCGGCGGGGGCAACGCCGTTGCGTTCTTCTGGTGGGAAGATGCCCCTCCCGCCGCCCCGGGAATAGCTTCGGTCAGAGAGTTTCCCTTCGACGCCAAGACTGCGGTCGGATCGATGAACCACCTTGCTTTCGACATGGCGGAAGAAGAGCTGGAAGCCGCGCTCGACCGGCTCGAAGAAGCGGGAGTGCCCCACACCCATGCCGTCTTCAATCACGACGACAGCCGTCAGGGCTACGCTCGCGAGACGCATGAAGGCGTGTTCGTGCGGTCGGTCTATTTTACCGACCCCAACGGCATCATGCTCGAATTCGCGGCGACCACGAAGGAGTTCGGCCCGGAAGACATCGCGCATGAACCCGCGACTGCGAAAGAGGATGCCTGATGCCCCGCCTGAGCGAAGTGCCGAAGGATGAAGCAGACAAGAAGGTCGCGCTGCCCCTCTATGCGATGCTGTTCGGCGAGCGGGATCCTGTTACCGATCCGGGCACCGCGACGGGAACGCCCGGCAATTGGTGGACGGTGTTTGCCAACTCGCCAGCAACGCTCAGGCATGCGGCGCAGGGCTTCGCCTATTATCGCGACCCGGAGCGCAAGCTCGATCCCGTGCTGCGCGAACTGGGGCAAACCTGGGCAGGCTGGGCGACGGGCAGCCAGTTCGTGTTCTCCCAGCACTGCAAGAGCCTGCGCGGCCTCGCCTACCCCGAAGAGAAGATCGAAGCTCTGCCGACCTGGCAAACGGCTGAGTGCTACAATGCGCGCGAACGCCTGGTGCTGGCTTATGCTGATCGGCTCGTGAGCCATCAGGGGCGCGTGCCCGACACGCTATTCGAAGAGCTGAGAGCGGAATTCTCGGATGAGGAAATCCTCGAACTCACTTACACCACTGCGATGTATCATATGCACGCGCTCATGAGCCGTGCGCTGAGAACCGAATTTGACGACCGGGATGATCCGATTGTCGAGGTCGCGGCACCAGAAGGATTCGACGCGCTCGACTTTTTGGGTGGCGAGCGGAAGAAGGATTGAAAGCCGCCGCGCAGCTTTGCTGCGCCTGCGAATGAAGTTGACACAAGCGACACACCGTCACCCTGCTTTTCTGGCCCTAAAAGTCTGAACTTGAATAGTATATGTGCCGAGAGAGGAAGTTGACACTCCTTCAACACAAAATCCCGACAATTTCAAAGAGCAGCCT
Organism: Erythrobacter sp.; assembly: GCA_030065195.1. Lineage (GTDB taxonomy): Bacteria > Pseudomonadota > Alphaproteobacteria > Sphingomonadales > Sphingomonadaceae > Erythrobacter. Next base: position 6,404 of record JASJDE010000172.1, read on the forward strand.
CGGCTTGGCACGACACTGTGCCTGTAGGAAAGCAATCTAGCCGACGCGACCGATACTGCGCCCGCGCTCGTCCTGCGTGACGGCGAGAGTGGCGCCGAAGGGTTCGCCGCTTTCGAATGCGGTGCGAGTGGGTTCATGCGAGAGATCGGCATTGCCGCACACGCGCTCCCCTGTCGCATCGCGACCGATGAATATTGCGACGCTTCCAGTCTTGGCGTTGTTGATCGTGTAGCTCTCGACGGTCGCCGTATCGAAGGGTGCGGCCGA
>JASJDE010000173.1 GCA_030065195.1 Erythrobacter sp.
AAAATGGCGGCTAGGAGAGCGAACACGAAGACTGGAGATATTACGAGGGAGAGAGAGATCTTCTCGTGAGGGAAGTTGCCATCGCCCAAGATTAGCCTCTCTAGCACCTTGGATCTTTTTCCAGTCACCAATTCCATTAGTAGGCTGACCAGCAATGCAGTGCAGAATAGGGCTAGCGCTTGAGGCGGACTGCCATTCCACAATAACGTGCAAATGATAACAAATGGCGAGACAAAGATCATGCACATGGCGAGATCGACTGGGTGCTTGATGAATGAATCGCGAAGTCGATCTCGAGTCTTGTTGATAAGGGAATTCCACCACCTAGCCAGCCTTATGAGCCAGCTCCTCTCACTGAGATTGAAACGAAAAAAGCTCACGATCAAGGCGACCGTGTAGGCGATACCGCTCAAGGCATCGGCTACCATGACCGGAATCCTGATTCCAACGAGATCGAATAGGAAGGTCCAGAACGCTTGCGTTAACTCGATCCAGTTCCTTGCAAACCACGCAATCCACTGCGTGACTTCTACAAACGGTTCAATGCCTTCGACACATGAGATTGCGAGTCCGAGTGCGCCGAATATCCCCCAGATGAAACGCATCCTTAATTGCTCCCCCCCTTTCTTTGATGATCATTACCTTGGCTGCGAGAAAGACAGAATGCTTTGAAGTCGAATGCCTGCATAGTTTTGTCGCCGCAACTGCGCGTTGAATCGACATCAAGAAATACCTCAACACGCGATTCTGAGTAGTGCAGGGCATTGGCGCGACAGCTGACGACCCCCCAACGATACGATACTCCTTACCCTTTGCGCCGAGCGAAAGCACTCGCTAAGGGCTGCGCAACTCAGTTTCCGAGCGGAGATTCCTCGCCTCATGACCATGCCCGAAATCAAGCGCGTCCTGCTCAAACTTTCGGGCGAAGTCCTGATGGGGGAACAGGAATACGGGATCGATCCGGCCTATGTCGCGCGGCTCGCCGAAGAAGTGAAAGCGGCGCAGGAAACCGGGCTCCAGGTCTGCCTCGTGATCGGCGGCGGTAACATCTTCCGCGGGGTCGCGGGGGCCGCGCGCGGGCTCGATCGCACCACCGGCGACTATATGGGCATGCTCGCCACGGTGATGAACGCGCTGGCGATGCAGAACGCGCTAGAGCAGGCGGGCGTGCAGACCCGCGTGCAATCCGCCATCCCGATGAGCAGCGTGTGCGAACCGTACATCCGTCGCCGGGCGGAGCGGCACCTGGAAAAGGGCCGGATCGTGATCTTCGCCGCGGGCACGGGCAATCCGTTCTTCACCACCGACACCGGCGCTGCGCTTCGCGCGGCGGAGATGAATTGCGACGCCCTCCTCAAGGGCACCAGCGTCGACGGGGTCTATGACCGCGATCCCAAAGGCAATCCCGATGCGACCCGGTTCGAAACCATCAGTTACGACCAGGTCCTGGCCGACAATCTCAAAGTGATGGACGCAACTGCCGTGGCGCTTTGCCGGGAGAACGACATTCCGATAGTGGTGTTCTCGATCCGCGATAAGGGCAATGTTGCCCGCGTCCTTTCGGGCGAGGGCACCCAGACTATAGTTCAGAAGGAAGCGTAGCACATGCCGCAATACGACAAGGCCGATATCGAGCGCCGCATGAACGGCGCGGTTGAAGCGCTCAAAGGCGATCTTGGCGGGCTCCGGACGGGGCGGGCCAACACCAGCCTGCTCGATCCGGTGCAATGCGAAGTCTATGGCGCAATGATGCCGCTCAGCCAGGTCGCGACGGTCTCCGCGCCCGAACCGCGCATGCTGAGCGTGCAGGTGTGGGACAAGTCGAACGTCACCGCAGTGGAGAAAGGCATTGCGCATGCCAATCTTGGCCTTAATCCGATGACAGACGGGCAGACGATACGCCTGCCAATGCCCGACCTGACCGAGGAGCGCCGCAAGGAATTGGCAAAGCTTGCCGGGCAGTATTCCGAGAAGGCCAAGATCGCGATCCGGAACGTGCGGCGTGATGGAATGGAAGCGCTCAAAACCGACGAGAAGAAGAAGGAAATCTCCGAAGACGAGCGTAAGCGGATGGAAGACGAGGTCCAGAAGCTGACCGACAAGTTCGTTGCGGAAGCCGACGATGCGGCTGTCAAGAAGGAACAGGAGATCCTGACCCAATAGGTCGGGATCGGGCAGGGGAGGCCAGATGGGCGACCAGCCCGCGACCAGTGGGAAGAGTGCCGAAAATGGCGCTCGTCACGTCGCGATCATCATGGATGGCAACGGGCGTTGGGCCAAGAAGCGCGGTTTGCCGCGCGCCATCGGCCATCAGCGCGGTGTGGAAGCGGTCAGGCGGCTGGTCAGAGCCGTCGAGCCGATGAACCTCGATTGCCTGACGCTCTACGCGTTTTCGTCGGAGAATTGGAAACGGTCGGAAGACGAGGTCGACGATCTGATGAATCTGATGCGGCGATTCATCAAATCGGATCTTGCCGAGTTCGTGGCCAACGGCGTGAAGCTCAAGATTATCGGCGATTGGCAGGCGCTTGCACCCGATATCGTCGCGATGCTCGAAGACGCGCTTGAACGGACTTCAAAGGGGACACAAACGCTCGCAGTGGCTTTGAACTACGGGTCACAGCATGAGATCGCGCGCGCGGCTGCGAAGGCGGGAGAGCATGGCGCGATCACGCCTGAATCCATCCAAGCACAACTCGATACGCACGACCTACCTCCCCTGGATCTGCTGATTCGTACCAGTGGGGAAATTCGCCTTTCGAACTTCTTGCTGTGGCAGGCGGCCTATGCCGAAATGCTGTTCGTCGACACCCTGTGGCCCGACTTCAAGCCCGAGCACCTTCAAGAAGCGCTCGATGACTTCGCCCGAAGGGAGCGACGCTATGGCGGACGTTGAGGAGCGGCTCGAGGAGATTACGGCGAAAGCGCTCAAAGCGGGTAAGGAAGGTACGCCCGATGCGTCGGGTCAGATGGGCGATCTTTCGGTCCGCCTGGTTTCCGCATTGGTCATGGTTGGAATTGCGGCGTTGGCGCTGTGGCTGGGCGGTTGGTTCTGGATCGCCTTCATCGTTGTGATCGCCAGCGTTGTCGTTTGGGAATGGAACGGCCTGGTGAAGGGCTTTGCCGTGTCCCCCGTTGGCGAAATCCTGTGGTTGTTCGGCGGTGCCGCCTATATTTGCGCCGCTGCACTGGCGATGGTGCAGGTACGCATCAGTTACACCGCACTGGAGGTCGCGTTGGTTTTCATGCTTCCGGTTATCGCGGTCGATGTCGGGGCCTATTTCGCGGGTCGAACGATCGGAGGACCGAAGATCGCGCCTGCCATAAGCCCGTCCAAGACCTGGGCGGGGCTCGGCGGCGGCGCCTTGGCTGCCAGTCTGGTCGCGGTAGCGATCGAGCTGTCCGGATTCGGACCGGCGGCTTCGGCGGAGTTCAGCGTATCGGGATTGCTCCTGGCTGTTCTGGCGGGGGGGCTGATCGCGATCATCGCCCAGGCAGGCGATTTCTTCGAAAGCTGGATGAAACGCCGCGCGGAGGTGAAGGATTCGAGCCGCCTCATCCCCGGACATGGCGGCTTTTTCGATCGTCTCGACGGTTTCCTCGCCGTCTTCTTCGTTCTCTTTGTAGTTGCCGTTGGGCCAGATTTGCTGGGATAATGTCCATCCAATGACCCGTTCGATCACTCTCCTTGGCGCAACCGGCTCGATCGGTGCATCGACGCTCGATCTGATCCGCCGCGATCGGGAACAATGGGACGTCGAAGCGCTGACTGCCAATTGCAGCGCCCAGGAACTCGCCAAACTGGCGCGAGAATTCGATGCCAAGGTTGCCGTGGTTGGCGACGAATCCTGCCTGGCCGAATTGCGCGAGGCGCTGACGGGCACCGGTATCGAGGCGGCGGGAGGCGAAGCGGCCCTGTGCGAAGCGGCGGCGAGGCAGACGGACTTCACGGTCGCTGCGATCGTCGGTTGCGCCGGCCTTCGCCCGGTGATGAAGGCGATTGAGCGCGGCGGAATACTTGCGCTTGCCAACAAGGAAGCGCTGGTATCGGCCGGAGACATAATGACCGCCGCCGTGCGGGAGCACGATGTCTGCCTCTTGCCCACCGACAGCGAGCACAATGCCATTTTCCAGTGCCTTGCCGGCAATAACTTCGCCGACGTCGCAAAAATTACGCTGACTGCAAGTGGCGGACCATTCCGAACTTGGAGCCAAGAGCAACTGGAATCCGCCAAACCGGATCAGGCGGTTGCTCATCCGAACTGGGATATGGGGGCCAAGATCAGCGTAGATTCCGCGACTATGATGAACAAGGGACTGGAGCTGATCGAAGCGCATTATATGTTCCCGGTCGGGCTCGATCGCCTGCAGATAGTTGTTCATCCCCAAAGCGTTATCCATTCGATGGTCGAGTATCGCGACCGGTCCACACTGGCCCAGCTCGGGCCGTCGGATATGCGGGTGCCGATCGCGTCCTGCCTTGCCTACCCCCATCGGATGGACACGCCGATGGAACCGCTCAACCTGGCAGAAATCGGCGAGTTGACCTTTTTCGAGCCGGACGAAGAGCGTTTCCCCGCTACCCGCCTCGCGCGCAATGCGCTGCTTGCCGGAGGTGGAACGCCGGCGGTCCTGAACGCTGCCAACGAAGTGGCCGTTGGGGCGTTTCTCGACGGTCAGATTGGGTTCACACGCATTGCGGCAGTGGTCGAAGAAATGCTGAACCGCTATGCCGCTCAGCCACCAAGCACCCTCGAAGACGTGCTCGCGATCGACGCCGATGTCCGTATCCGCGCCGCCGAGGTTCTGGAGAGTTACGCCCTTGTTTGAGTCGCCCCCCTTCTGGATGTACGCCGTCGGCTTCCTGCTGTTGCTCGGGCCGCTGGTCACCGTGCACGAGCTTGGCCACTACCTTGTCGGTCGCTGGTTCGGCGTCAAAGCCGATGCGTTTTCCGTCGGCTTCGGAAAGGAGCTGTTCGGTCGCACCGACAAGCATGGAACGCGGTGGAAACTGTCGGTTTTGCCGCTCGGAGGCTATGTCCAGTTCCGCGGGGACATGAACCCGGCTTCGATCCCCGATCCCGATGCGCCTCCGGAAGAGGGAAGTTTCCAGACCGCCGCCCTCTGGAAACGCGCGCTGATCGTGGCAGCGGGTCCGGTCACCAATATCATTGTGGCGCTGGCCATCTTCTTTGCCTTCAATATGGCTTACGGAAAGCCGCTGCCGGTCGAGCCCGAACAGGTTGGCGTCATCGCGACCTTTACCGAAGATTCGCGTGCGGAAGCGGCTGGATTCGAGATCGGCGATCGCATCACTGCGATTGACGGCAAGGAAATGACGAATTGGCGCCAGATCCAGCAGGAGATCCTGCTCTATCCCAATCGCGAGTTCGTCGTCACGGTCGATCGTCGCGGCGATGCAATCGAGCTGCCTGTCACAGCCGCCGCCGTCGAGATGAAGGATCGCTTTGGAAACCCTTCGACGGTCGGCCTGATCGGGATCGAAGTTGAGGATATCGAGGAGCGGTTCGAGCCGCTTGGAATCGGAGAGGCTGCAACGCTCTCAGTGTCTCAGAGTGTCGATGCCGCGAACATGATGGTGACCGGGATTGCCCAGATCATTCGTGGAGACCGATCGCTCAAGGAAATGGGGGGGCCGGTCAAGATTGCCAAGTTTTCTGGCGAGCAGCTGAGCTTGGGGCCGTCGGCCTTCGTTTTCTTCGTGGCGCTGATCTCGCTTAATTTGGCATTCATCAACCTCTTGCCAATCCCGATGCTCGATGGCGGCCATTTGGCATTCTACGCCGTCGAAGCGGTCCGTCGGAAACCAGTCGGGCCGGAAGCGACCGAATGGGCCTATCGCACCGGAATAGCGATCGTGCTGATGCTGATGGTGGTCGTGACTGTGAATGACGTCGTCTCTCTGCCGTTTTTCGGCAGTTAGCCGGGGAAAGCGACCGGGCGATCGTGGGCAGGCGGTGGAGTCCGCTTGATTGCGCAACCGGCATGGGGCACAGGCATAGCGGGTCTATTCGACCCATCGGAGACGCGCCCGCGGGGAGGCGTGCGTGGTGAAGACGGGTTAGACGGGAACTAAAACTTCATGAATCGACGCAGCGCGACAGGCGGTCAGTCTGTCACTCCCCATTTTGCAACTTCTGCAACCGGGACAAACGCCCGGCGGCTGGCTTTCGCATTGACCTGCGGCTCCATGCTCGCGGGCGTGCCCTATGCGGCACTCGCGCAGGACGAAGCGCAGCCTGAGGCTACCGCTGCACAGCCTGCGCCGGAACCAACACCGGCGCCAACTCCCGCTCCCGCTCCCGCAGCGAACACGATTCGCACGATCAGCGTGGCCGGTGCCGAACGTCTCGAGCCGACGACGATCCTGAGCTACATCCGCCTGCGCGTGGGGCAGGAATACACGTCGGTTGCGGCCGACCAGGCCCTTAAGGACTTGGGCGCGACGGAGCTGTTTTCGAACTTCTCCATTCGCAACGATGCGGGCAATGTCGTTATCACGGTGACGGAAAACCCGGTCATCAACCGCATTGTGCTGGAAGGCA
>JASJDE010000174.1 GCA_030065195.1 Erythrobacter sp.
GTGCGGCTCTGGTCGCCGAGGATTGCGGTGAGATTGGGCGCTTCGAAGTCGCTCCCGGGCGAAAATCGCACCAGATGCTCGTCACCCGAGCCATCGCTGATCTGCACCACGCACAACCGATCGCGATGCGTGATAAGGCCCATGGTTTCGGTATCGACGGCCAGATCGCCGGAGCCTTGCAGCACGCCCTCGGGCAGGTCTTCTTCATGAAAATGCACTGTCATCACGTTGGCCTCTACGCCGATTGGGGAAAGAGGGGAAGGGGCCGGGGTGCGCTTTGGCGTCGTCGCGTGTAGCGTTTCGCAATCATGGCAAGCGAGGACATTCCCGAAAGCTGGCGCGCGGCGCTCGAACCCGTCTTGGCTACGCCGGAAGCGCGCAAGCTGGGAGGATGGCTGCGCGCCGAAGAAGATGCCGGTCGAACGATCTTCCCCCCACGCGGCCAAAGGCTGGCAGCGTTGGCTATGACTCCGCTGGAGCAGGTGCGCGTCGTCATTCTGGGTCAGGATCCGTATCATGGTCAGGGGCAGGCACACGGACTCGCCTTCTCGGTGCAGGATGGCGTGAAAATACCGCCGTCGCTCGTCAACATCTTCAAGGAGCTGGAAAGCGATTGCGGGATCGCGCGGCCCGCGACGGGCAATCTCAGCCCATGGGCGAGCCAGGGCGTGCTGCTGCTCAACAATACGCTGACGGTGCAGTCGGGGAATGCGGGGAGCCATGCCGGACGCGGATGGGACGCGATTACCGATGCAGCGGTGGCGGCGGTTGCGGAGCGAGGCGAGCCGACCGTATTCATCCTGTGGGGCAGCCACGCGAGGAAGAAGGCTGGCCGCGTTCGCGCGTTGGGAAGCGGCGAACACCACTTGGTCCTCGCCAGCCCGCACCCAAGCCCGCTTTCTGCGCATAACGGCTTTTTCGGCTCGCGCCCGTTCAGCCAGACCAACGCGTTCCTGGAACGCCACGGCTGCGGCGTGATCGATTGGTCGCTTTGAGTCGCGGCGCACATCCGCGCGATCGCACGCTTCCGAACGGGAGACATGGACCGCATGTTACACGGTCCAGAGCAATTTTCCCGCTCGTCACGCCTGGAATGATTCAACTGCATATTCAGGGGGTTGGCGAGGACGAACGGCATGACATCGGCCTGTCACGGAACACCCAGTGTAGGAAAGCTGCGAGATGACCGAAGACGAAGCCCGCGACGCACTTATCGAGCGACAACAGCAGCTCGCCCACGAAGACGAAACCAACGCAGATTCGCGCGACACAGTCGAATTGCAGCAGGACAGCGTCGGCCGTCTTTCGCGCATGGATGCGATGCAGCAGCAAGCGATGGCGCAAGCGCAGGAACGCCGCCGTGCGCAGGAGCGTATGCGGATCAAGGCGGCGCTGGAGCGGCTCGACGAGGGCGAATGGGGCTATTGCCTCAACTGCGGTGAGGAGATCGCCGACGCGCGACTGAGGCACGATCCGAGCGTCTCCACCTGCGTGAAATGCGCCGAATGACGCCTTGCCGCGTCGGCGAACTCGTTCCTTTGGCTTGAGCCGGAGGGAATGTAGGCTGCTAGGACTATGAAGCTCTTTGGATAGAAAGTCTGGTCATGGCATCGATCCTGCGAAGAACGCTCCTGGTCGGAACTTTGCTGATCATCGGGACCGTGTTCGGCCCGTTGCTCATCGCCGTCGGCGGCGCAGCAATCGTGGCAAATCAAGGCGAACACGATCTTGAGCGGTCGAATGAGGCCTGGGCGCTCGTCGAGGCCTATGGCAACGAGCTGCGACCGGGCCGCCTCTACCTTACGATCATTCCGCCGCCCGATGGAGAAGAGTGCGGCTACGATCCGAGTGTGCTCTTTCCCGCCGGTTGGGACGACATCGCAAAGAGCCACGATGAGCGAAGTTTCACCGATTATGTCGGCTACTACGTCCTCGATCACTGGCGGAGCGAAACGAGAGACGCAGAGTATCTCTCGGCGATAGCGCAACGAATCGATGATGATCTGAGCGACTTCGAGATCGCCTTCCTCAGGCGGTGCATTTCGTCCACGCTGTTCAGCTCTGTCTGCATGGAACGGATTTCAGGCTTCAATGACGGGGTCGAACGCTACGACCATGACCGTAAAGCCAGTCCTCTCTTGGGTTGGGGCATCGAAGATGAGATCGTTTGTACCTACGCCGATGGCGTCGCCGCGCGACGGGGCATCCCGCTCAAAACTCCCGAATAGCTTGCTCGAACCGGGCCTGCTTCAGGGCCCTGCCATTTCAACACGCGCCATTGCATTGCTCGGTCGGCGTGGGCGGCAGCTTGCGGAATTCAAGCGGCCATTCGGCGCCAACCAGCTTTAGCTTTCCGTCTTCGAGATATCCCGTCACGCCGGTGAAGTCGGCCACGCCGAGATCATTCGGGTGGAAGGCAAATCGCAAGGTTTGGCCCGGTTCCCAGCCGAGTTCGGCGAGTTTGAAGGTTTCGGACCGGACGTTGTAGTTGTCCTGGCTCAACACGATGGATTCGGGCCGATCGCAGGAGATTTCCTCTTGCCGTTCTTCGGAGACGCCTTCCGGCGGTGGGCCGGCGTTTTCGATCGACCCAAAGGTCAGTCCTGCCGACGGGACGTGGAGAAAAAGGGTCCAGCCCTCGGCGCAATTGACGATTGCGGACGCATGGTGGAACGGTTCTTCCTCTGCGCCCGTGACTACCCTGACCAGCGGCTCGCCTTCGACAGTCTCGATACCCGAGAACTTGAACTCGGGCGCGATCGGTTTCGGGTCGCTGGTAAGGTGGATAGCCTCGCCTTCCTGACGCCATGTGCCGGCCGCTCGCATGTCGAGCGCCCCGACCGAGACTCCCCAGCGCCAGGTTCCGTCCTCCCGAACGACAATGCCCATGGCGGTTTCGAACGAACTGCCATCGTAGCGCCCCACGAACTCGGAAGAAGTTTCCTGCTCGGCTGATTCGGGATCGCTATTGCCGATGAGCGCCAAGGCGCAAAGGGCAAGAGCGGCCCGGCGCATCGATCAGAACTCCGCCGTCAGCCGTGCTCCCACCAACACCCCGGTGTCGCGGAACTCGACCGCGCTGTCGATCAGTTGCGCATTCAGAGTCAGGCCGAAATTCTTGTTGAGGCCGAGCGTGTAGAACACCTCGACGCCCTGCTCGTCTTCGATCGGCAGGCGGAAGGCGATGTCGTCGACCAGTTCGTCGGTCAGCGAATACTGGAAATAGGCGAGGCCGAAACGGTCCTGCGGGCGCTTGCGCGGATTGCCCGAAATGCCGAAATAGCCCGAATAGTCGAGGAAGGTGGGGTCGCCGCGCGATGCCTGGAAGCGGGCGAGGATACCCCAGCCCTTGCCGGGCGCTTCGGGATACATCTTGAAGAACTGATAGGCCGACAATTGCAGGGCCAGTTCGCCGCTCTCATTGCCGAAGGACGCGATCGGTTGCGGTGGCGGAGTGAGCGCGCGCGGCAGGATGTCGACCGCGAATGTATCGCGGGTCGAACCGACGATGGCGACATTGTAGATGCCCGGCAGCTTGCCGATCCGCGCCCTGTAGGCCGCTGCCGCCATGAAGGCGACGCCGCTTTCAAACGCGGTTTCAAAGCCGGTGCGTTCGTATTGCGAATCCGGATCGAAAACCCAGAAGCGATAGATGAACTTCTTGGTCGGTATCTCCAGCTGGACCCCTGTGAGCGTGTTGGGGACGACCGCCGTCGGCGGCAGCGCGAGGCCAAGATTCTGGAAGCCGAAATGTCCGTCGCTCTCCACGACCGGCAGCGCGCCCGAAATGTCGAGGACGTTGATCTTGCCGATCGTCAGCTTGGTGCCCGATTTCCAGCGCTTCGAAATGCTGGCGGAAAGGTCGAAATCGCCGGCGCCTTCCGGACGGAACAGGGCGGTGTTGTTGGGGATCAGCCCGATCGCACCGTTGGAGGTTTCGCCCCAGGTGAATTCCGGTCGCAACGTTATCTGCCAGCTGTCGTCGAGCCCGAAATTGCTGCCGCCGATGTCGATATAGGCGTCTGCGCGCCCGCTATAGCGGACCGTGTCGTTGGCATCGCCGGCGACCGGAAGATCGACGAATTGAGAGACAACCAGCCGGGTGGAGATTGGCTCGGGCGGGCCGGGCGGGATCAGCGCCTTGCCCTGCAATGCCATCAGCGGCGCAGCTGACGACACGGTGACGGCGTCGGGGGCGGGAGCGAATTGTTCTACATCCCCCGGCAGCAATGTGATGTCGCGCCGGTCGCCACCGTGTCCGCCTCCACGATCGAATTCGGCATCGAATTCGCTTGCGAAATCGACAATCGCGGCACCGCTTTCCGCAGCAGACGGCGATGCCAGCGCGAACGCGCTGCTCCCGATCGCGGCGATGGCGAGCGCGCGCAAGCGATGTGAATTGTGTGAAGTGGTCAGCGAGACCCGCATGTATTTCTCTCCAGTGGTTCCTGCGCCTGAACTGCACTGAGCCACTTTGTTTTTTCGATGTCCGCTTGCGTGTCCGCGTGGCTGCACGGCCGCTTGCTGAACATCGTCTCCCAAACTTTGACTACGAAGAGCTTAATTCACTCGCGATTGTTGCCAAACGCAACGCACAATTCGCGTTCGGCGGTCAAATTGCAGGTATTCTAAAGGGAAAGGCAAGCGAATTGCCGGTCAGCGCGGCAAATCGGACACACCCATCAGTGCCTCGTCGACGGCGCGCGCGGCCTGTCGGCCTTCGCGTATCGCCCAGACGACAAGGCTCTGCCCGCGCCGCATGTCGCCGCAAGCGAACACGCCGGGGACGCTGGTGGCGTAGTCTTCGGTGTTGGCATCGACATTGCCGCGGCCGGTCAGTTCGACACCTGCCTGTTCGAGCAATCCCGCCTTTTTCGGGCCGACAAAGCCCATCGCGAGCAGAATCAGGTCGGCGGGAATGGTGAACTCGCTGCCGACGATTTCGCGCATCTGGCCTTCGACCCATTCAACCCGTGCGCATTCTAGGCCGGTGACGGTTTCGCCATCGCCGATCACCCGCTTGGTCAGCACCGCCCAGTCGCGCTCAACGCCCTCTTCGTGGCTGGAGGAAGTGCGCAGCTTGAGCGGCCAGTCGGGCCAGGTTAGCGCCTTGTCCTCTTTCTCCGGCGGCTTTGGCATGATTTCGAGCTGGGTGACGCTCTTCGCGCCCTGCCGGTTCGACGTGCCGACGCAGTCGCTGCCCGTGTCTCCGCCGCCGATCACGACCACATGCTTGTCGGTGGCGAGCAGGCTGCCGCGCGGTGCGGCGCGCATCTCGTCGTCACCGGCGTTGCGCTTGTTCTGTTGGGTCAGGAACTCCATCGCGAGGCGCACACCGGGCATTTCCGCGCCGGGGATGGCCAGCGCGCGGGCGTCTTCGGCCCCGCCCGAAAGGACGATCGCGTCGAAGTTTTCTTGAAGCGACTTGAACGAGACGTCGACGCCGACTTCCTTCGACGTTTTGAACTCGACCCCCTCGGCTTCCATCTGGATGCAACGCCGGCTGATCAGGTGCTTTTCCATCTTGAAGTCGGGAATGCCGTAACGCAGCAGGCCGCCGACCCGGTCGCTCTTTTCGAACAGCGTGACGCTGTGCCCGGCGCGCGCGAGTTGCTGAGCACAGGCCATCCCGGCGGGCCCCGAGCCGACCACCGCCACCGACTTGCCGGTCTTCTTCTCCGGCACTTGCGGTTCGATCCAGCCTTCCTTCCACCCGCGATCGACGATCGCGCATTCGATCGATTTGATCGTCACCGGCTGGTCGACAATGTTGAGCGTGCAGCTGGCTTCGCACGGGGCGGGGCAGATGCGGCCGGTGAATTCGGGGAAGTTGTTCGTGCTGTGCAACACGTCGAGGGCGTTGCGCCAGTCGTTCTCGTAAACGAGGTGGTTCCAATCCGGGATCATGTTGTTCACCGGACAGCCGTTGTGACAATAGGGGATGCCGCAATCCATACAGCGCGAGGCCTGCGCACTTAACGTTTCGTCGCTCGGCTGAACGACGAACTCGCGGTAGTTGCTCAGGCGGTCCTTGGGATCGAGATAATCCCGATCGCGCCGATCCAGTTCGAGAAACCCGGTTTCCTTGCCCATTTTCGTACTTCGCGTCCCTAGATCTTATTCCGCCGCCACGCTTTCGGCTTCGCGCCGTTCCGCTTCGAGCGTTTCGAGCGCGCGTTTGTAGTCGCGCGGCATAACCTTAACGAACTTGCCGAGAGCCGCGTTCCAGTCGGCCAGCAACTCGGCGGCAGTCGCGCTGCCGGTGTGGAGCTGGTGCCGCTCCACCAGGATGCGCAGACGTTCTGCATCATGGCGCAGCATGTCGCCCATGCCGAAATCGTGCACAGAACGCGAGCGCTGTTGCGGACGACCGGTGCCTTCCTCAAGGTCGGCTTCGGCCGAGATCGGCAGCAGGTCGACTTGCGCGTGGTTCACCAACTCGGAGAAGTGACCTTCGGGATCGTAGACATAGGCGACCCCGCCGCTCATGCCGGCAGCGAAGTTTCGCCCGGTCTTGCCGAGCACGACCACAACACCGCCGGTCATGTATTCGCAGGCATGGTCGCCCGCGCCT
>JASJDE010000175.1 GCA_030065195.1 Erythrobacter sp.
CGCGCCAACACCTACGACGGAGTCGCAGACGAACGAGCGTAGCGAGGGCAATACGGCATCTCCGACGGTGACTCGCGCAGCGATCCCACCGGCACCTGCATCATGACCCGCGGACGGTTCCGCTATGCGCGAGCAGCGACAATGTCCGGGGGACATTGAGAGCCGCGCAGCCAGGTGTGGTCCCCGAGCTGGAGATGTACCACTACAAGGCCCGCATCTACTCACCCAAGCTCCGCCGCTTCCTCCAGACCGACCCCATAGGATACGCGGAGCAGATCGACATTTGGCAATTCCAATCGAAGGGGCGCTCATCCCTGCGTTGTCCCAGTGTCGAACTTTACTCTGCGCAGGACAGATTAAGCTGCGCGTTCATGAATTCATTCGATCAGACATCAAGTAAAACTGATCAAATTGAAGCTCAAGTATAGGGTATTGGCGGCCGTTTGTACGTCCCTAACTTGCCATTAAGCATTTTTGAGTAGTCCCTTTCCTCGGAGCGCGAAGCCCATTGCTGAAGCGCCAATGAGGGGCGGAAATATGCGGCCATGGAATAGCCTGCCTGCGCACACGGGATCGCAGAACGCGGAAACCGACGCGTATATAGAGGGACATGTCGCGGACGGCTTCGAACCCGTGGCGCTTGCTTTCCAGGCTTCGATCCTGACCGGCGAAACGCTCGGTGCGGCCTGCAACATCATCCATCGCGGGGAAACGCTGGTCGACCTTTACGGCGGCTGGAAGGACAAGACGCGTGATCGAGTGTGGGGCGCCGACGATATTGCGCTGGTCTATTCGCTCACCAAGGGTTTGACAGGAATGGCTGCCGCAGTCGCGGTATCGCGCGGTCTGTTTGGATACGATGAACCTGTCGCTGAAATCTGGCCCGAGTTCGCCGCGCACGGCAAAGGCGCGGTCACAGTCGGCGAAGCCCTGTCCGAACAGGCCGGGCTTGCCGCGATCGATCACAAGCTCACGCTTGAGAACATTGGCAACGAAGCCGCGATCTGCGCCGCGATTGCCGATCAGAAGCCCAACTGGAAGCCGGGCGATTACTCCGGGAACCACGCCTATACGCTGGGCTGGATCGCCAGTGAATTGATCCATCGGCGCGACCCCGCCGGGAGACGCCTGCCTCGGTTCTTCGCCGACGAGGTGGCTGGGCCGCTTGGAGAGGACGTGTTCGTTGGTCTGCCTGACGCATTCGACCGCGATCGCATTGCCCGGATCGAAGGGTTCGGACTGCAGGATCTCTTCATTCACCACACTACGATGCCGTGGCCGCTCACCTTCAAGATGTGCCTTCCGGGAACGCTGGCCTTCCGCACGCTCAACAACCCGCTGGTGCTCGATGGACCGGGAGCGCTCGATAACGACGCATTCTGGCGCGTGGGGCAGGGCGCTGCTGGCGGCATGGCTTCGGCGCGCGGGCTTGCCGCTCTCTACAACGCCTTCGCCGAAGGCGGCGCAATACTTGGGGTGACTCCCGAAGTCCTGGCCGAGCTTTCCAAGGGCCACAGCAAACCGCGTAAGGGGCTGAAGGACCAGATCCTTACCGCCGACATGTACTATTCCCACGGCTTCGAAAAACCGTTCAGCGAATGGGAGTACGCCCGTACGCATAGCGCGTTCGGCAGCTTCGCGGTGGGCGGTTCGCTTGCCTTCTGCGATCCGGAAGACGGCGTCGCTTACGCCTGGATCACCAATAAGCTTGGCACCGGGAAGTGGGACGACCCACGCGAGAAAGCGGTGCGCGATGCCTTCTACGCCTGTCTGGAGAACCGCTCATGAGCATTCGCCACGTCGTCCTTTCCGACCTCCATCTTGGTGCGCGAGACAGCTTGCTGACACATGTACATGGAAGCGGCGAGATTGCCGACGGCCCTTCGGAAGTGCTTGCGGCGTTCACTAACGGCCTTCGCGAGACGATCGCCGATCAGGAAAGGCCGCAGCTGGTCTTGCTGGGCGACGCGCTGGACCTCGGCCTGTCGCCATTCGGCGATGTCTCGAAGAGCTTTCTTCAGCTACTGGATGCGTTCTTCCCCGTAGGCGGCCCGGACCTGTTCGACCGCGAGATCGTCTATGTTGCTGGCAACCACGACCATCATCTGTGGCGTATTGCGCAGGACCATGGCTTTCTGTCGGCGCTTGAGAACGGAGAAATCCCCGGCGACCTGGAAGCGGTGACAAACATTTTCGGCGCGCCTTCGCACCGCTGTCGCCTGATGGAATCTCTGTTCAATCACCGTCCGCACCTGCACGACGCTTCCGTCAGGATCGCGTATCCGAATTGGGGCCTTGCGGACGGCACCACCAAGCGCGCGGTCGTCATGCATCACGGGCATTATCTCGATGGGATGTATCGTGCACTATCGAACGTGCGGGGCTTCCTCGAAGACGGCCAATCTCGTCCCGCAACCATGCGCCAACTCGAGCAGGAGAACGGCCCATGGATCGATTTCCTGTGGTCCGATCTCGGCAGCGCCGGGGATATCGGCAGCGAGGCCGGCTCGCTTTACGGCACGATGCTGAGCGCCGGCGCCAGTCATGACTTTGCCGAGAGCATCGCGCGGCGGGTGACGGGCGGCCTGCATTCAAAGCTCGGCATCAACCCCAAGATGGAACTCAAATATGGGGTTACACTGGAAAATCTGATCCGCGCCGCTGTCGATCTGACCGCAGGACGTGCTGCCGAACGGCAACGCGACGGGTACGGCCATGTGCTCGGCGAAGCGGAGATCGAAGATATCGGCTGGTATCTCGGCACTCCGATGGCGCATCAGATAAGACATGAGCTTTCGGAATTTCCGCGCGAGCTATCCTTTGTCTTCGGCCACACCCACAAGCCATTCCAAGACGAGTTGCAGGTCGACGGTTACGAGGTGCCTGTCGGCATCTTCAACACCGGTGGCTGGGTGCTCGACGAGCCGACATTGATGCCCGTGCAGGGCTGCGCCGCGATACTGGTTTCCGATGAGTTGGAGGTCGCCTCGCTACGGCTCTTCAATGATCCCACCGATGGCACGATGGCGCCCGTGCGCGTCGAGGGCAGCGGCCGCTTGAGCCGCCTTGTCGACGAGACAAGCGAAGCGGTCGAGCGCGCATCTTCGCACTGGGCCGACTTCTCGCAGATCGTTCACTCTCGCATCGTCGAGGAGGCGGACAAGCGCGTCCGGCAGATGCTCGATCGATCCAATGACCAGTTTCGGGAGGCGGCAGAATGAACCAGATCAAATCATTCGGGCAGAAACGCATTGCTCGCAGCCTGGACAGTGCGAAGTCCCGCTACACCGTGCTGGTCGTTGGCTCGGGCTATGGCGCCGGAGTCGCGGCCTCGCGCCTGGCACGGGCAGGGCAGGACGTCTGCATCCTGGAACGCGGCAAGGAAATGCTGCCCGGCGAATATCCGAACAAGCTGGCTGATGCACAGGGCGCCATGCAGTTCAACGTGAAAGGCGGACGGATCGGTTCGCCGGACGCTTTGTTCGAAGTGCATGTCAATGACGACCAGTATGCGCTCGTCGGTTGCGGCCTTGGTGGCACGTCGCTGATCAATGCCAACGTGTCGTTGGAACTCGACAAACGCTTGCTGGACCAGGCGCACTGGCCTGCGGCTTTCCGGGAAGATCCCCACGCCATCGATGCGTATTACGAGCGGGCGCGCGAGATGCTTTCGCCGAACGCCTATCCGGACACGCACCCGACTTTGGGCAAACTCGAAGCGCTCGAACATTCGGCCAAATCGATGGGCAAACGCTTCTACAAGACCCCGATTAATGTCAATTTCGAAGACAAGACCAATAGGTTCGGTGTGCCGCAACCGGCTTGTACCAATTGCGGCGATTGTGTCTCGGGCTGCAATGTCGGTGCCAAGAACACCACTCTGATGAACTACTTGCCTGACGCCGCCAATCACGGTGCTGAGATATTTACGCAGGCCAGAGTGCTGTGGATCGAGCGTGACAGCGACGATGAATCCTGGCGAGTCCATGTGAGCCACAACTGCGAAGACGCTCCCGACACGCCGATTATCATAGCCGCCGACCATGTGATTCTGGGCGCGGGTGCAATCGGCTCCACCGAAATCCTGCTGCGGTCTCGCGAAAAAGGCCTGCAACTGTCCGATCGACTGGGAGAGAATTTCTCGGGCAACGGCGATGCGCTTGGCTTCGCCTATGACAGCTATTTCAAGTCGCACAAGGATGGCGATGAAGTCACTGCCGACCCGATCTATGCGATGGGGATCGGCACGTCGGATGTCGGTGAGGAAGCCTATCCTGGCCCTTGCATAACAGGGGTCATCGACATGCGAGATGCCGATGATCCTACGAGAGGATTGGTGATCGAGGAAGGTGTGGCGCCGGGCATCCTAGCCGCCGGCCTCGGTCCGGCGTTCTTCTTCGGCGAAGCTCTCGCCGATGGGTTCACCCGTTTCGGATTCGATCAAGTTAGGCCGCGCTTGCTCGATGCGAAGGCGATGGGCGAAGCCGTCCAGACCGATCCGGGAAGTATCGCCGAATGGGCCTACAAGGGTCCGATGGCGCGAACGCTGACTTACCTGGTGATGAGCGTCGACGATTCGCACGGCAGTCTTGCGCTTGAAGATGATCGCGTCACCATCCGCTGGTCGCACGCTGGCGAACAGCAGACTTTTCGTCACGACGACGACAAGATGCGCGAAGCCGCCGAGGCTATTCAGGCGCAATATTTCTCCGATCCATTGTGGTCGGAGCAGATGGGCCAGAAGCTCATAACAGTTCACCCGATTGGCGGATGCGGAATGGGCGACGACGCGGCTTCGGGCGTGGTTGACGACACTTGCCGAGTATTCGCTGGCACAGACGGAAAGGAGGTTCATCCGGGTCTCTACGTCTGCGATGGAGCGGCGCTTCCGGGCGCGGTTGGGGTCAATCCACTGCTGACGATTACGGCGGTGGCCGAACGGGCGGTGGAGAAGCTGGCGCTGCGACAAGGCTGGACGATCGACTACGCGCTTGGTGAAGAGAGCCCACTGCCGCCCGAATCGATTGAAGCTGAGAGAGAGGACATTGCCGAAACGCAATCGGTTCCGCATCCGGAGCATTTGAAGCTTTCGATCGCCAAATGGGTGGGAGGGCACGCGATTTCACCTGTTGCTGATGCGGTCACCAATGCAGCCAGGCATTTTCAGAGCGGCGCAATCGAAGAAGGGAAAGCCGCGATCCGCCAACTGGTAAAGGATCACCCCGAGGCCATGAGCCCGGGCATGGCCTTCACCGAAACCATGGCGGGGCATATCAGTGCGACCGGTTGCCACCATCGTCCTTGCGGTCACGTCGAACGCATTCGCGACGACTACGTCAACGGCGCGGCTTGGGGCCAGTCGGAAAACGGCGAATGCAGCTTCTTGCTGACTGTCACCACCGAAAACCTGCATCGCATGATCGATGATCCGCAGCACCGGTCGCAGATAACTGGCGAGGTGCTGGTGAGTGCGATCTCGTCCGATCCATTGCCCGTTCGCGATGGCACGTTCCGACTGCTGGTCGCAAATCCGGAAAAGCCCGAGAGCTGGAAAATGCTCTACGACATGGTGCTCGAAGGACCCGACGGTCCCATCCATTTCCACGGTTTCAAGACGCTTGAGGAGCGGGGTCGGGGTAAGAGCAAGTCGGACCCCTGGACCGATCTTACGACTCTGTTCGTCACCTTGCGTCATGGTGAAGATGAAAGTGGCGAGTTGATCGGGCGAGGCGTCCTGAAACTTGGCATCGACGAGTTCATGCGCCAGCTGACCACCATAAATGTCCACGATGCGGATACGCTCGTTGGCCATATCGTCAACCTCATCCCCAAAGCTCGCAAGGCCATCGAGACCTACTTCATGGCAAAGTATGCCGGGTTCTTCGCGATGACTGTTTTCCGGGCCTATGGCGGCATGCTCGCGACGCTCAACGACTTCGCGGGCAAGGACGCACAATCGCTTGTGCTACGCGACTTGCACCTTCCGTCGGCGGAACGCCATGTTGTTCCCACCGGAGACGGCGTGAACATCGGCCTCACTCGCTATCGCGGCGGTCCGCGCGGCCCAGTTGTGCTCGCGCCTGGCTTCTCGGTTCGCGCATCGAGTTTCGCGACGCCTACGGTTGAAGAGAACCTTGCCGAAAGCCTCGTCGATCAGGGCTATGACGTTTGGCTGTTCGATTATCGCGCGAGCGCGGATTCGGGCAACGACACCGTACATCCGCCTGAATTTTGCATCGACGATATTGCTCGATACGATTGGCCTGCAGCGGTCGAAAAGGTCCGCAGCGTAACCGGCGCGGAAAGCGTTCAGGCGCTGGCCCACTGCGTCGGATCCATGAGCCTGCTTATGGGCATCGGTGCGGGCTGGGTGAGCCATGTCCGTTCACTCATCAGCTCGCAGCTGACGCTGCACCCGGTGACCGATTGGCTCAACTACATGAAAGCCGATCTCGGCGTGGCGGGGATGCTTGGGAAGATATCCCTGCTCGACGGACATATCGATTTCGTGAGCCAGGGCAC
>JASJDE010000176.1 GCA_030065195.1 Erythrobacter sp.
GGCGCGCCAGCTGATCCCGGCCAATCTCGAACTCGGCGGCAAGGATCCGATGATCGTCACCGCCAATGCCGATCCCGACTGGGCGGCGGGCGTCGCCTTGCGCAGCTCTATCGTCGCCACCGGGCAGGCATGCCAGTCGATCGAACGCATCTTCGTTGCGCGCGAGATCGCGAAGCCCTTTCTCGCGAAGCTTGCCGAAGGCGCGAAGGCGGTCGAGATCACCTATCCCGATGCAGGACAGGGCCATCTCGGCCCGTTCATCTTCCCGGCGCAAGCGGGTAAGGTGCAGGAGCAGATCGACGATGCGGTCGCCAAGGGAGCCCGGGTGCTGGCTGGCGGTCAGATTGAAGAACTCGGCGGCGGAAAGTTTCTGCGGCCGACGGTCCTGGCGGATGTAACCCCGGACATGGCGGTGATGCGTGAGGAGACCTTTGGCCCGGTCCTACCTGTAACGGTTTTCGAGGATCTCGTAACCGCCATCGCGATGGCCAATGATACCGAATACGGACTTTCGGCCGCAGTTTTGGCCGGATCGCTTGAGGAAGCCGCCGATATTGGCTCGCAGCTCGAAGCGGGCGCGATCAGCCTTCAGGACGGCGCGCTCACCAGCATGGTCTCGGACGCAACCAACCATTCGCGCAAGGCTTCGGGGCTGGGGCCAAGCCGGATGGGTGACGAAGGCCTTCTGCGCTTCCTTCGCCGCAAGGCGATGATCCGCCAGACCGGGCAGGCGCTGCCGATCGATGCCTATCGCGAAGGGCAGTCTGGATGAGCAACCGCGCCGAGCTGGAAGCTGTGATGCCCGCCATGCTGCTGCACGATGGCTGGTGGGACGGTTGGTATCGCGATTTCGATCTCGGCGGGAAGCTGCTGGACGAGCGCCGGGTCAAGACCCATTGCGAATTCCCCGACAGCGGCGAATGGCATTACATCCAGCACAACTGGATCAACTGGGCCGATGGCCGCAAAATGCATGTCGAGTTCGGCGGTAGGCTCGATGGGGAACGGATCGTCTGGGAAACCGATCGTTTCTCCGGCTACGGGTGGCAGACGCACGAGCACACGATAATGTTGCGACTGGATCGGCTCGACGTGCCGGGAGCCTGCTATGTGGAGATGATCGGCCTGTTTCCCGGCGCGCAGGCACGTGCGAGGACGTGGCAATGGTTCAAGGGCGAGGAGCCGTGGAAGCGTACTCTGTGCGACGAAAGAAGGATCGAGGGATGAGGATACTGGCGATGGCGGCCGCAATTGCGTTGGCCGTGCAGCCTGCATTGGCACAGGATGCGACCCCGCGTGCCGGACCTCCGTCGCAATCGACTTGCGACCAACCGGTGGTGATGGTGGTGACCGGCTTGACGCTCGACCGTGAGCGAATGGGCGAATATGCCCGGGCGATTGCCGAGAGCAAGATCTACGAGAAGCTCGGCGGCTACTACCTCAACATTCCGCGCACGCTTGAAGTGTTCGAAGGCACCCAAGACCCGCGCGCCACGACCATAACCGTGCGCTTCCCGTGTATCGAGAATGCGCGTGCATTCTGGTATTCTAGAACGTATCAGGAAACCATCCTGCCGCTTCGCCAGGATCCCAGCGCGGGAGAATACAGCGTCCGGGTCTACCCCGAAGCGCCACTGCGCGAAGACATGGTCGGCAAGGTTGGAGACAACGCGTTTATGGCCGATTTCCCGGCGGATAGAGTGCCGCAAATCGAGCGTTAGCTACCGCTCCAGTTCGACCAGCTCGTAGCGGTTCATCATGTAGCCGTCGATCGAGCCGTAGACGAGGATGCTGTCGTCGTCGGCGGTCACCCACATATCGAAATCGGGGTGCTTGGTCCCGCCCATACCTTCGTCGCTGTCGTCGACATAGCGATAACGGCGGCATTGGAAGGTCCCGGCTTCGACCGTCTTCTCCTCCTCGCCGACATATTCCATCGTCATTTCGAGATATGCAATCTGCGGCGGGGTCGCGCCGCGATGATCGGGCGAAGGGAGATAGAACTTGAGGCGCCGCCGATGCGGTCCTTGACCGACATCCATCAGCCGCGTGGTGAATCCGTCGCCTACCACCGGGTGTGTGCCGAAGGCGTCGAACTCCCCGGCGTTGCGCGTTTCCGAGTTGCGACCGATGCTTGGACCGAAACTCTCGCATAGAATCTTGTCGGTCGCCTGATCGTAACGCATCCAGCCCGAGCCGAGGAATTCGTCGCCGAGCGTCAAGTGAACCAGCAGGTTCTGTGGTTTGCGATCCGGCCCGATATGGCAGGTGATGTTGCGCAGCACCGTGGGATCGGGCTCTTCGATCTCGCATTGGGCGGACATGATGACCGAGCCATCGGCGTGGTGCGAGAAGTTGAACCACTCCCGCCCGCGTTCCTGTCCTTCCATGCCGGGCTTCATCGAGGAGTAGCGGATTTTTCCGCGCACATTTCGGTGTTTCATGGGCGGCGCTCCATCATATCACTCCCGCTTTGGAAAGCCGCTCGATCACTTCGGCCTGCGCGCGCCGGAAGTGGTCGCGATCGGGAATGCCGGGCTTGCCGCCCTGCATCATGCCGTCGGGGCCTCGGAAAGGTTCGGCAGCGGCAGCGTAGGCCTCGGCAAACAGCGAGGGTCGCTGGCGCGCGAGATAGTTGGTCATTGCGGGGGTTCTGCGCCCCTCCCGCAGCGCGCCGAGGTCGATGGGAGCGAACGCCGTGAAAGTCTCGCCGTCACCCGACTGCGCGACCACGCGGCCCTTCCAATCGACGACCTGGCTGTTCCCCTCCGCGCTCGAAAGCGGCATCGCCGTGCCCGAAATCCCCGCGGTGTTGGACGAGACGACATAGGCGAGGTTCTCAAACGCGCGCGCCTGTTTGGCGATATCCTTGTTGGTGGCGATCGGGGAGCCGACTTCGCTGGAAGAATGACAGAACACTTCCGCCCCGCGTAGAGCCAATGCGCGAGCGATTTCCGGGTAGAGGATTTCTTCCGAAGCGATAGCGGCGAGATTGCCGATTTCGGTCCGCGCGACGGGGAAGACGCCTTCGAGCCCGTATTTGTCGAGATAGGCTTCCCACACATCGTGCGGGGAAGGGGCGAACATCGAGATGAGCCTGCGATAGCGCAGCACCACATCCCCTGAGGGTGCCACGATAAAGCAGGTCTGGAAGTAGAAATCCGGAAAAGCTTCGTCGGTCTCGTAGGCATTGCCCGCGAGGAACATTCCAAGCCGCTGAGCGACGCCTCCCAGCGCCCCGTACTCAGGCCCGTCCGCTGCAAACCCGACCCGCGCGGCAAAATCTGGAATCGAAATGCGTCCTGGGTAGGAGGTGAAAAGGTATTCCGGCAGCACCACCAGTTTTACCGGTTTGCCCGAATATTGCGCGACGAAGATCGAGCTGGTGCGGATCTGCCCTTCGATCTCAGCGATATGTTCGAGCATGGCAGCGCGGGCGGCGGCGGTGTCCGGCAATTGCTCCAGCGAGCGCGCCGTTAACTGCATCGCCATCGCTGAATAGGTTGAGGTCTCGCTCACATCGTCTCCCCTGGCCGCTGCCATCGTCCCCACCGGAGCTATTGCAGCGCATAGTCCGGTTGCCAATGCTCGCCTGCGGTCGAGCTCCAGCACCTGTTAGAGTCCCAGCGAGCCCGGGTTCATCAACCCCTTGGGGTCGAGTTCCGCCTTCGCGGCCTTCAGCAAAGCGTCTGCGCGCGGATGCAGGCTGTCGCGGTAACGATAGGTGCGTCCAATCTGGAAATGCGCCGCGTCATGCTCGTAGAAGATGTCGACGATGGCCTGTTTGAGCTTCTTGGTGACCGCCCAAGCCTCGGCATTGGCCTTGTGCTTGGGCAGCTTCTTCAAGTGCGCCTTCTCGATCGTGTCCTCGATCACCGGATTGCTTGCATCGGGCCAATAGAGGCACGGTTCGATCACCATACCCGCGCCGCCTACTGCTGCGACGAGGGTGCCATAGTGGACGCCCAGGTCGTCCATCTCCTCGGCATGATCGGCAAACAGTTGCTCGAATGCGGCAAAGCACTCCGCAGAGCGGCCGTGCGAAACGAGCCCATGGATCGGTGCCCAGCGTTCGCCTTCGGGACCGAGGATCGAATTGAGCGGCCCGAAGGGATTGGCGCGGATGATCTTGGGGATGGTGTTCTCGACCTCGCGCCCGCCGCAACGCTCGACCAGTTGGCGAGCAATATCGATGTCGGCGTTGGCTGCCGCTGCGATCCTGCCTTCGGCCAGTACGTGAAGCGAGAAATTGGCGTCCTTGAGGAAGTCGCGCCCGGCGGCAACGACCTTCGCACCCTCCTTGAGCGCTTTCATGACGCCGCCCTGCTTCTTCATCATCCCCATCAGCTGTTTGGCATCGCTGGTCAGGCTGTCGCGCTTCATCCTGATCGCGTTCAAATAGGGATCGAAGCCGAAGCACTCGGTGGCAATCCCGCTGCGTTCAATCGCACTGGCCGCCGCAAACCAGCTCGCCGCATCGTCGAAAGCAAAGCTGGCATAGCCGTGATGATCGGCCTCGGGGATCAGCTTGAGCGTGACCGTCGCCTTGATCCCGAGGGCGCCGGTGTCGCCCAGGAACAGGCCCGTCAGGTCGGGGCCGTAGGGGCGCGTGTGCTTGGTGCCGGTGTTGAGCAAGGTCCCGTCGGCCAGAACCACTTCCAGCGAGGTGCAGCTCTGGACCGCCGATCCATAACGCCCGGTGCCCCAAAAGATGCCGTTCTGGCTCATCCCGCCGCCGACGCTGGCCTTGAGGCCCGAAAGCGTGCCCCACATCGGCGTGCGCAAGTGGTGGTGCGCAAGCCTTTCCTTCAGCGCCGCCCAGGTGCAGCCCGCTTCGACCGTCACCGTCATCGAGACGTCGTCGACTTCCAGCACGCG
This sequence comes from Erythrobacter sp., assembly GCA_030065195.1. Lineage (GTDB taxonomy): Bacteria > Pseudomonadota > Alphaproteobacteria > Sphingomonadales > Sphingomonadaceae > Erythrobacter. Next base: position 4,879 of record JASJDE010000176.1, read on the forward strand.
ATTCATCTGCGCAAGGTCGAACAGCACCGCACCCGGTCGATCCTGCGTGTAGCCGCCGGTGTAGCTCATGCCCCCGCCGCGCGGAGCGACCGGGTGCCCGGCATCGGTCGCCGCTTTCACGGCGGCGGCAAGCTGGCCCTTGTCCCTTGGGCGCACAACCGCGGCAAGGTCGGCGCCGCGATCGTAGATGTCGTGCGCATAGAAATCGAGGCTGGCTTCGTCGGTGAGCACTTCCGCGCCGGATGTGTGCAGCTTTTCAATGAGATCGGTGGGCGTGGATGCGAGGGTTGCCATCAGGCGGGCTCCAGTTCGGGAGTGGGGGCGGAAGGCTCGTCTTCAGCTTCGGGCAGCTCGGCCGGGTACTTGCCCAGGAACAACAGCAACGCGCCGCCGGCGATGAAGGCGAACAACGCAACCTGCAGGATCGCGTCGTAGCTTCCCGTGGTGTCGCGGACATAGGCGTAGATAATCGGCGACAACGCGCTGAACAGGCCGAAAGGCATGTAGAGCATACCGTAGATCTTGCCGTAATGGGCCATGCCGAAATAGCGGCCTGTAAGGTACGCGATCAGGTCGCTTTCCGCGCCGGCCGCAAAGCCGAGCAGGAAGCCTGCAAGCGCTGCGAGCGTGAAGCTCACATCCCCACCCAGCAGAATGAAACACGAGATAGAGGGAAGGCACAAAAGCGGGAAGGCGACGAATCCCTGCCAGAACCGGTCGAGCAGCGCGCCGGTTGCGATCCTCCCGGTCAGGATGCCGATGCCGAGAATGCCCATGACGCTCGCCGCGTCCTGCTGGCTGATCCCGCGATCACCGAGCATGGTCGGCATGTTGATGAATGCGCCGCCGAATGCCGTCGCGATAATCGCGATGGACAGCCAGATCAGCCAGAAGCGATAGTCCCTGAGCGCGGTGCCGAGTGTGACGCCGGTCAGCTTGCCGCTGGCGCTTTCGATCGCTTTCGGGCGCTCCTCCGGTCGCGGTTCGCGGAACAGGAAGAAAGCAAGCGGCAGCGCTACCAGAAGCGGCAACCCGGCGACGATCGCGAACATTGCGCGCCAGCCCTGCGTTTCGATGGCCCAGACTGCCAGTCTCGGCACGACGATGGCCGCCAAGCTGGTACCGAGCAGCAGGATACCAAGCGCCAGACCGCGATGCTTGAAGAACCACAGATTGATCGCGCGGCTCCACGTAACCGGGGTCGAGCCGATACCGACCAAGCCCACCAGCACCCACAGCGCATAGTAGATATACAGTGTCGAACTTGCCGCGGCGGTGGGCGTCAGGCTGATCGCAGCGAACGAAACTCCAAAGGCCGTGAGCGACCAGAGCGCCACTTTGCGCACGCCATGCGTGTCGGCAAGGGAGCCGAAGAAGGGCGCAAGCAGGCTGGCGATTACACCGAAGATCGTGATCGGAAACAGGATCTCGGTCCGCGACCATCCGAACTCGGCAATCAGCGGGTCTACCGTAAAGCCGATGACATTGAAGGGTATGGGTGAAGCGCCGCAGGCGACCCCTAAGACCCCGGCCAGCAGGATTGTCCAGCCCTTTGAGAATTCTCCGCCGTCGGCGGTCTGTGGGGCAGTGTTGGGACTCAAACTCTCTCTCCTGCGGCGGAAGTGATCCGCTAA
>JASJDE010000177.1 GCA_030065195.1 Erythrobacter sp.
GCCGACCTCGCCGAGAGCGATCCGGCCGAATATCTCGGCACGCTCAAGCTGGTGAAGAAGCTCGAAAGCGACATCGTTCGCGGTTCGATCATCAAGGACGGTACTCGCATAGACGGGCGTAAGCTCGATCAGGTTCGCCCTATCGAAGCCATGGTCGGCCTGTTGCCGCGCACCCACGGTTCTGCGCTGTTCACCCGCGGTGAAACGCAGGCGATCTGCACCACCACGCTTGGCACCAAAGACGCCGAGCAGATGATCGATGGTCTCGAAGGCCTCAGCTACAACAACTTCATGCTGCACTATAACTTCCCGCCCTATTCGGTCGGCGAAGTGGGCCGTTTTGGCTTTACCGGTCGGCGTGAGATCGGCCACGGCAAGCTCGCCTATCGCGCGCTGCACCCCGTGATGCCGGACGTTGAGGAATTCCCCTATACGATCCGTGTCCTGTCGGACATCACCGAGTCCAACGGCTCGTCCTCGATGGCGACCGTCTGCGGCGGCGCGCTGTCGATGATGGATGCCGGCGTTCCGCTGAAGCGTCCGGTTTCGGGCATCGCCATGGGTCTAATCCTCGAAGGCGACGACTTTGCCGTGCTTTCCGACATCCTCGGTGACGAAGACCACCTTGGCGACATGGACTTCAAGGTCGCCGGTTCGGAAGAGGGCATCACCAGCCTTCAGATGGACATCAAGGTCGCCGGTATCACCAAGGAAATCATGGAAAAGGCGCTGGAGCAGGCGAAAGCCGGCCGTGCGCACATCCTGGGTGAAATGGCCAAGGCTCTCACCGGTGCCCGCACCGAGGTCTCCAAGCACGCTCCGCGTATCGAGACGATGCAGATCGACAAGTCGAAGATCCGCGACGTTATCGGCACGGGCGGCAAGGTGATCCGCGAGATCGTCGCTGAAACCGGCGCCAAGGTCGACATCGACGACGAAGGCACGATCAAGATCTCGTCTTCCAACCTTGAGGAAATCGAAGCCGCGAAGAAGTGGATCGAAGGCATCGTCGAGGAAGCCGAAGTCGGCAAGATCTATACCGGCAAGGTCGTCAACATCGTCGATTTCGGTGCGTTCGTGAACTTCATGGGCGGCAAGGACGGTCTCGTCCACGTCTCCGAAATGAAGAACGAGCGCGTCGAGAAAGTCACCGATGTTGTCAGCGAAGGCGACGAGGTGAAGGTAAAGGTCCTCGAAATCGACAATCGCGGCAAGGTCCGCCTGTCGATGCGCGTGGTCGACCAGGAAACCGGCGAAGAGCTCGAAGACACCCGCCCGCCGCGCGAACCGCGCGGTGATCGCGAAGGTGGTCGGGGTGGCCGTGGACGCGGCGGCGATCGTCGCGGCGGTCGTGGCGGTCGCGGTCCGCGTCGTGACGGTGGCGGCAACCGCGATGGCGGCGGCAATGATGGCCCTGCAGCGATGCCCGACTTCCTGAAGGATTAAGTCACTTCAAACGAACAAAAAAGGGCCGCGCAGGATGTCTTCTTGTGCGGCCCTTTCAATGTTAGACCCCATCCCTATCGAACGAATAATCTCACGGATCAGATAAATGTTTGAAGAAGGGAACACTTCACCCCTGCCCACGCTGCCAGTGATCCTGTTGGAGCAGGAGACGCTGGAGAGCGATGACATCTATCTCCTGCCAGAATCCCTCGTCGAGTTTGTGAACTTTGCGGTTCACAACGCGCAATATAGACGTGACGAACTGCCCAAAGAGGCGTTCGAATGCTTCCACGTCGATTACTACATCGCGCAAGTCAATAATGGCGGGCACAGCCAATATGTGGGTAACAGCGGGTGGCACGATTACCAGATCGCGGACATTCGAGCGGGTCTCGCGGCAATCGGTGATGAAGAAGCGATCGAGCTCTATGAGGACCTGTGTGCCTATGCCGACAGCAATCCCAAGGAATTCCAGGATGGAATGGTTTCCGGCGGCTTCGGAGACATCCCGGATTTCTTCCAGAAGGCAGACGATGCCTTCTTCGAACTCGGCCTTGGTGAGCGACTCATGAGGGGCGATCGCGATCGGATCCGAGAGCTTGATTGCGTCATGGCTTTTCCATTCATGGAATGTCGCCGGATTGTGAAGCAATTGCCGATGCGCAATCCAAATTACGAGGCGCGTTCCAAGCCGCCTCAACAGGAGCCACCCAAACGCTCGTCGTCACGCTGGAAGTGGCCTTGGTCCCGTTAATGGCCGGGCTATTCCGGTGGGAATGATGGCCCTGCAACGATGCCCGACTTCCTGAAGGACTGATTCCCCCAAATGAATCCGAAAGGCCGCTTGGAGCGATACAGGCGGCCTATTTTCATCGCTCGGACGCGTCCAGTTTGCCGCGGCATGGACCCTGGGGTATGTTGCAACCTTAGGGGAATTAGATGAGGCTGGGACGATCCGTAGTGCTGGTATTGGCCGTCGGGACACTCGCGGCCTGCGGTGGCGGCAAGGAAAGCGCTCCTGTACCTCGAGCGGTCGACGACTTTGAGGCTCGTTTCTTCGCTGCAGGAACGGCAACAAATCCTTGCGTCCAGGATCGCCAGGCAATCAGCGGCTTCTGGCTGTCGCTTGAGGCGAAACGGCCCGGTGTCGAATCCCGTTTCGACAAGGGCAATCCGATTGCCGTTGATACTGCTGGCCGGAAATATCCGCTCACGTCGGTCATCCCGCTCAACGCAGACAAGGCCGATCTCGACCGAATGGGTACCGCTAGCTTTTGCGGCGGTTCCGGCGGTGTTCGCATCGAAGGCAGCGAAGAGGAATGGGGCTCGGTTGCCGAAATGAATATCAGCTTCCCCTATGCCAATGACGGGGTAGAAAACCACGTTACCTACACATTTGGTGCATTCGGCACCGTCTGGTTGCTGCTCTTCTTCGAAGCCCCGTTCGATTCAATCGAAGAAATCCATCTTTCCAACGGTGAAGTCATACCCAGAGCGGCTTGGGCGACGGTCCCCTGAGAAAGGACTGAACGGCGAACGCGCGGATTGCGCGTCACTCACCGCTTGGACTATGCGCGCAATCCATGCTTCCTCGCGAAACCATTGCCACCGCGCAGATCCCCGATGGCGAGGAATTGACCCTCATCAGGCACGGGCGCGATTTCATCATCATGCTTGGTCGCGAGGAATTGATGGGAACGCGCATGCAGTTCTCAGAGGAACAGCTCGCCGAACTGACGATTGCGGAATTGTCAGCGCTCGCTCCGCGTATCCTGATCGGCGGATACGGAATGGGCTTTACCTTCCGCGCGGCGCTGGCGAAGCTGCCGGACAAGGGTGAGGTTCGGGTCGCCGAGATCGTGCCGGAAATCCTCGATTGGGCGAAAGGTCCATTGTCGCACCTGACACGAGACGCTCTCGACGACCCGCGCGGCGAGGTAGTCCTGTGCGACGTTGCGGCACTCATCGACGATGCCAACGACGGCACTTGCGAGAAATATGACGCGATCATGCTGGACGTCGACAATGGTCCCGACGGAATAGTGCGCGACACAAACGACAGACTCTACACCCGGACCGGACTTTCCAAGGCCAAGGAAGCGCTCAATCCGGCCGGAATCCTCGCCATCTGGTCTGCGGCACCTGACCACAAGTTTACGCGACGTTTGAAAGATGCGGGCTTCGCAGTCGAGGCCCGCGAGGTGCGTGCGCGGCCGAACAATAAGGGCCCGCGTCATACGATCTGGTTCGCTCGGAAGACCTAGCGGCTTCTGTGCCGTTCGTCCCGGTTCGAACGGGCGTCCGTCACAGCTGTGCTAACGTCCGTCCTGCGTGCCGAGTCGCGCCAAGACAGATCATCGGGTCGCTTGTGGGAACGGGAGACAAGCGATGAGCGAAGTGGATGTAGCGAAGGTCGAAGAACTCGCGGGCAAGGTGGTCGGCGATGTTGCCGCTGCACTGAGCCTCTACATGGCGTATCTGGGTGACCAGACCGGCGTATTCGATGCGATGGATGGCGAAGGGCGCATGACGCTCGACGAGCTTGCCGCCAAGACCGGGCAGAATCCAAAATACCTTCACGAATGGCTCGGATCGGTTTGTGCCGCGGGCTACGTCACCCACCATGCCGATGACGATACATTCTCACTCTCGCCCGAACAGGCGCTGGTGATGGCGCGCGAGGGCCAGCCGGCCTGCATGCAGGGCTTCATAATGGCGGTCGTCTCCCAGTACGAGGACCACGAGAAATCGACCGAGGTCTTCCGATCGGGTGAAGGGCGGCCATGGGGCGATCATTCCCAATGCCTGTTCTGTGGCACTGACCGTTTCTTCAAGCCCGGCTATGCTGCCAACCTGATCGATGCGTGGATTCCTTCGCTCGACGGCGTAGCAGAGAAGCTGGAAGACGGGGCCAAGGTTGCGGACATAGGTTGCGGACATGGATCGTCGACGATCCTCATGGCCCAGGCTTATCCCAAGTCGCACTTTGTCGGCATCGATTACCACGCTCCCTCGATCGAGGAAGCGCAGAAGAAAGCTTGCGACGCCGGGCTAACCAATGTCGAATTTGCCGTCGCCACGGCTCAGGATTATCCCGGTGAGGAATTCGATTTCGCCTGCATCTTCGACGCGCTCCATGACATGGGTGACCCTGTCGGTGCGGCGAAGCATGTGCGAGAAAGCCTGAAAGAAGATGGCACATTCATGCTGGTCGAACCGATGGCAGGCGACACCATGGGCGAGAACATGAACCCGCTGGGGCAGATCTTCTATGCATTTTCGACCACGGTCTGCACGCCCAATTCCCTGAGCCAGGATGTCGGCCTGGGCCTTGGCGCTCAGGCGGGCGAGAAGCGATTGACTGAGGTTCTCAACGAAGCCGGGTTCGCCAATGTCCGCCGCGCTGCGGAGACGCCGACAAACATGGTGCTGGAAGTAACAGGCTAGACGGCGGCCGGATCAGAAATCGTAGATCAGGGTGACGCGCGAAAGCGTGTCGGTTTGCTCTGCGCCGGCAGGCGGATTGCTATCATACTCGACTGCGTAAGACAGGCGGGCGCTCACACGGTCGCTGATTTTCGCATTGAGGCCGGTGACCAGATTGACGCTTGTATTGCTGGAATCGACGATGATCGTCGTCGCCCCGCCTGTTTCCGCAACTGCATTGGTATCGTGCGTCAGTTTCAGCCTGTCCGTGATCGTCCAGTCGAAATCGATGCCAAGCAGAGCGGCGATGCGACTTTCGCTGTCTCCGCCAACGAATTCGGTCAAGCGATACGCCGGGCCTGCCTTGGCCGATAGCTGGAGGTCCGGCTCGTCGATAATCTGGTAGCCGAGACCGCCGGATACGGCATAGCGGGCGGAAAAACCTTGGAAGCGGTCGCGTTCGTACTGTGCCAGCCCGTAGACGAACAGCCGGTCGGTTATGTTGTAATTGGGCTCGTAGGCCAGGAAGTACTGCTCGCGAGATGTCACGCCATTGTTGCGTTGGTAATCGGCGCGGGCGCGCAGTTTATGGGTCCAATCGATGCCATCGCGCTGAAGGGACAATGCCGCCGTGACGCCTGTATTCGACGCATTCCCGGTTGCGCGAAAGCCCCCAAGTTCGCCCTTGCCGGTCCAGTTGTCGAACAGCCCGGCATTGCGAATCTCTTGTTCTTTCTGAGCTGCGGCCTCCGCCTTTGCAGCCGCCAGGTCGCTTTCGAAGCCGGCCAGGATCGCGTCCAGTTCTTCAGCGTCGTCCGGATTGGTCTGTTTTGCAAGGTCGATAACGGTCCGCACTGCCGTTTCGTCGCCTCCGGCGATGGCGGCGTCGATCATGGCCCGCACCGGTTGGGGCAATTCGGCCAACGCGGTGACTGGATGTGCGAGTGCGACGGCCGCGACGAAGACGGCAACAGTTCCTGTTTTCATGCGATTGCTAGCTTCCCAGAACGCGGATCGGACCCATGAAGTCCATTTTGCCCAAGGGTAGCCCTTTCATCCGCAGGATGTCGTAAAATGTTGTGGCGTGGAAATAGAAGTTCGGCTGGTTGAAGCTGAGCAGGAAATTCTGCGCGGTCATTTCCATCAGACGTTTTCCGCCCAGCACGAACCCGGTGGTCTGCCCGGCGATCGCTTCGAGTTCCTGTGCCGAGGTCGCATCGAGCCTGGACAACGCGTCGTCGACCATGGCGCGCATTGCGTCCCAATCCTTCGGGACGTCGGTGAAGTCGGGCGTGAATTCGCCCGATGGAATCAGGCCAAGCGTGTATCCGGAATGAACCCAACAGGCCCGAACATGCCACGGCAGAGCCCACATTCCTTCTGCCAAGCTCGCCTCGATCAACTCGGAGTCTTCAAGTCCGTTGTCTCTTACATGGGCTTCGCCCTTGTCGATCAGTCCGCGCATCCCGTTCAGGATTTGGTGGCAGCTAGGGACAAAGGCTTCGTGAAGGGTCAGTGACATCGCGGATTCTCCCGATCGTTGGCTCACTTTACCTACAGGGCAGGGGATTTGGCACAAGCGCACAGATGCGCCGCACCGTCGCCTCCGCGAGGAG
>JASJDE010000029.1 GCA_030065195.1 Erythrobacter sp.
TAGCGGACCAGCAGGAAGATGATGAAAGCGAGGATCACGAAGTTGATCACCGAGGTCACGAACGAACCCCAGGCAAGAACGTTGGCGCCCGCTTCACGCGCCGCTTCGAGGCTCATGCCTTCGGTTACGAGGTCATGCCCCGACAGCACTGTGTATTTGTTGCTGAAGTCGACATCGCCGAAGATCATGCCCACGATCGGCATGATCAGGTCGGCCGTCATCGACGCGACGATCACGGCAAAGGCACCCGCGATGATGACCGCGACGGCCAGCTCCATCACATTGCCCTTGGCGATAAATTCCTTGAATTCTGCGAACATAGTCGATCCCCTTGATCCCGATTGAGCGCCTATTTGCATCCTGATTGTGCGCTGCCAAGACCAGTTAACAAGAGTCTACACTTCTTGAAACCCGTCCTTGGTGTGCTATATCAACAACACAGGACATTTCGCGCGCCGCACTCTGCGAAGCTCGCGCGCCTTCAGGAGGGATATCAATGAATTTCAAAAGCATCTCGCGTGCCTTCGTCGTCGCCGCCGCATCGCTTAGTCTGGCGGCCTGCGGTATCAATTCGGTACCCGCTGCCGAGGAAGAGGCGAAGGCCAAGTGGGCCGACGTCGAAGCCCAGTTCCAGCGACGCGCGAACCTGATCCCGAACCTCGCCGAAATCGTGCAGGGCGCCGCCGAAAACGAACAGACGATCTTGCGCGAAGTGACCGAAGCCCGCGCGCGGGCGACCGCCGTGAATGTTACCGCCAACGATCTGGGCGACGGTGAGAAAATGGCGGAGTTTGCCGCTGCGCAGTCGCAAATGAGTGCAGGCATCGGCCGACTGCTTGCAAGCTTCGAAGCCTATCCGAACATCCAGTCGAACCAGAACTATCTTGCGTTCCAGAGCCAGTTCGAAGGCACCGAAAACCGCATTGCAGTTGCAATCCGCGACTACAATGAAGCGGTGCGCCAATATAACACCACGATCCGCACCTTCCCGGACACGATCGGTGCGAATATCATTCACGGTGCCGAGCCCCTGGTTCCCTACACCGCCGTGACCGAGGGCGCCGAGGCGGCACCGCAGCTCGACATGACGTCGAACTGAGGCGGGTGCTTCGGCCATTCCTGATCGGCTGCGCCGCGCTCCTGGCCTCAGGTTGCGCAGCGGACGCTGAAGAAACTGCGATTGAGCCGGCCCTTGAATTGACCGGCAGGGTGGTGGACGCAGCCGAGATTCTCTCGCCCGCTTCCGAAAGCGAGATAACGACAACGCTCAGAAAACTGGAGGACGATACCGGCGTGCAATTGGTGGTGGCCACAACGCCCGATCTGAAAGGATACGAGATCGCAGCATACAGCTACGATCTTGCGACTGCGTGGGGTCTCGGCAGCGCCGAAAGGCACGATGGCCTGTTGATGCTGGTAGCACCGAACGAACGCCAGATCCGGATCGAAGTCGGCCGGGGCCTTGAAGCTTCGGTCAAGGATGAAGAGGCCGCCTTCATCATTCACGACGATATCTTGCCGCATTTCCGCGAAGGCGACTTCGAGAAAGGCGTTGCAGCCGGCGTCGATCGGCTTGTCGATGAAGTAACTCCCTACGAATTGAAAGAGGCGGCATGAGCAGGGTCGCCCTCCTCTTCCTGGCACTGGCCGCGCTGCTGGCGGCGCCGCTTGCGGCACAGCCGGAGTTCCCCGAACTGACGGGGCGCGTCGTAGACAACGCCGAAATAATTTCGCCCGAAGTCGAAGCGCAGCTGACGACACAGCTCGAAGAACTCGAAAGCCAATCGCAACGACAGTTGGTGGTTGTGACCCTGCCCAGCCTCCAAGACTATGAGATCGCGGATTACGGCTATCAGCTCGGCCGCGAATGGCGTCTTGGAGATGTGGAAAGGAATGACGGCGCGTTGCTGATCGTCGCACCGAACGAGCGCGAAGTCCGTATCGAGGTCGGCTACGGTCTGGAAGGTCAGCTGACCGACGCCTACGCCTCGACCATCATTCGCAACGAGATTGTGCCGTACTTTCGCAATGGTGACATGGAAGGCGGGATTGTCGCCGGAACAACGGCAATTGCAAACCACCTTGCGCTGCCAGAAGCCGAAGCCATTCGACTCGTTACTCAAACCTCAAAAGAAGCCAACGTTGGATCGGGCGACGGTTGGCTGGTTTGGTTGCTCATCTTGGCTCCATTCGCATTTGTGATCCTGGTCATCATTCTTGCTTCAAAGGGTGGCTCGGGTGGAACGAGATACAGCGGCAGCACCTCGAGCGGAACGAGTGTGTCCACCTATTCGTCTTCGTCGAGCAGTTCGTGGAGCAGCGGAAGCAGTTTTTCATCAAGCAGCTTTTCCGGCGGTGGTGGCTCGTTTGGCGGCGGCGGCGCGAGCGGGAGCTGGTAATGCAACGAATATTCCAATTCCTGGCGCTTCTCGCAATTGCCCTCGCTACCCCTGCCGCCGCGCAACCGGAGTTCCCGGCACTGACCGGGCGAGTCGTCGACAACGCCAACATCATTCCCGACAATGTCGAAGCGCAGCTGACCTCCCAATTGGAAGCGCTGGAAACGCAGTCGCAGCGACAATTGGTCGTCGTGACCGTGCCCGACCTGCAGGGATACGACGAGCAGACCTTCACCTATCAACTGGGCCGCGAATGGGGCATCGGCGACGCGGAACGCAACGATGGTGTCATCCTGCTTGTCGCCCCGAACGAACGACGGGTCCGGATCGAAGTCGGCTACGGATTGGAAGGCTACCTGACCGACGCCGTCTCGGCGCTGATCATCCAGAATGAGATCCTGCCGCGTTTCCGCAACAACGATTACCCGGGCGGTATCGTTGCCGGGACGGATGCGATCATAACCCAGCTTCAGCTGCCACCCGACGAAGCCTCAAGAATTGCCCAGGAGGCTGCTTCGGAACGACAGAGCCAGAGCTCCGAAGGCGGTTTCCCGATCGGCACGCTGATCTGGCTCGGCTTCCTGTTCTTTTTCTTCTTCCTGCCGCTGATGCGCGCGCGTCGACGCAGCCGCAGATATCGCGCCAAGGGCAAAGGTCCGTGGGGCAAACGCCGCGGCGACGATGATGACGACGACGACGATGGCTGGGGTCGCACCGCCCGCGATATCATCCTGTGGGAAGTCGGCAGCGCAATCGTGCGCGGCGCGCTTTCGGATGGCGACGGCTGGGGCGGCGGCGGAGGCGGAGGTTTCGGCGGCGGTTTCTCCGGCGGCGGCGGTTCATTTGGGGGCGGTGGCGCCTCGGGGGGTTGGTAGATCATGGGCTATCTGACGGAAGAGCAGCACAAAATCGTTTCCGACGCGGTCGGGGAAGCCGAGCTCAACACGTCGGGAGAGATCCTGACCGTGCTGGCCGATCGTTCCGACGGATACAGCGATATCATCCAGCTCTATTGCGCGGCGATCGGCTTCACCGCCATGAGCGCGTTCGCCGCCTTCCCCCAGCCCTTCATGAATATCTGGGACGGTTTCGTCGGCGGCTGGGGCCACGAATGGTCGATCGGCGAGCTCGCCAGCATGACGATCGGTTTGGGACTGCTCGCCTATCTCGCCAGCACCCTGATCTTCCTGTCCGATGCCGTGCGGTTCGCGCTCATCCCCGCTCCGACAAAGACCACCCGTGTTCATGCGCAAGCCGTGAAGCACTTCAAGGTCGGTGCGGAACGTCGGACGCGCGGCAAGACGGGCGTGCTGATCTACCTTTCGATGCGCGAGCACCGGGCGGAAATCGTCGCCGACGATTCCATCGCGGAAAAAGTCTCGCCCGAAGTCTGGGGCGAAGCGATGGCCGACATGCTGGTCGAGATCAAAGCGGGCAAGGTGGCCGAAGGGATGGCCGTGGGCGTCCGCGATGTCGGCTTTGTGCTCGCGCAGCACTTCCCGCGCGACGAAGACGACGAAAACGAGCTTCCCGACCGGCTGATCGAAGTCTAAGCACCTCGCCAATGTCCGAGTCTGGCCTCCAGTTCATCAAAGATACCGACGCCGACAAGACCGAAGAGGTCATGTGGGAAGGTCGCTTCATCACCGCCAAGCGCCGCGGGCGCTGGGAGTATGCCGGGCGCTCGCGTGGCATTCGCGCAGCCGCGATCATCGCCATCGACGAAGATGTCGACGGCGCGAAGCACGTCATCCTGGTCAGCCAGTATCGCGTCCCGTTGGGTCAATTCTGCCTGGAGATCCCCGCCGGCCTCGTTGGCGATCATGCCGAAAATGCCGGCGAACCCGCGACCGAGGCGGCGGCACGCGAACTGGAGGAAGAGACCGGCTACCGCGCCGGCACGCTCGAAGTGCTGGGCGAGTTCTATTCCTCGCCCGGCATGGTTTCCGAATGCTTCACCTTGCTGCGCGCCCGTGAATTGACCAAGGTAAGCGAGGGCGGCGGCATATCGGATGAAAACATCAATGTGCACCGCGTTGCACTCACCGACCTCGCCCGCTTTGTCGCCGAATGGCGCAACGCCGGTCACGGGGTAGACGTGCGGATCGCGATGCTACTGACACCGGAATATTTGGGAGAGAATTGAACATGGCCAAACGCTGCGAAGGCAAGCTCGCACTCGTCACCGGCGGCGCGCAGGGCCTGGGCCGCGCGCATTGCATCCGGTTGGCGCAGGAGGGCGCACGGGTGCTGGCGACCGATATCAACGGTGAAGGTGCGGCGGAAACCGCGGCCATCGTCAATGCCGAGATGGGCGACGGCACCGCTTTCAGCATCGCTCATGACGTGACCGACCCAGCGCAATGGGAAGCGGCAGTCGATGCGGCGCGTGAGCAGATGGGCGGGCTAAACGTGCTGGTCAACAATGCCGGGATCGGCGTCGCCGGCAACATCGAGACCTGCACCTTCGAAGACTGGCAGCGCTGCTTCGACATCAACGTCAATTCGATCTTCCACGGCTGCCAGAAAGCGCTGCCGCTGATGCGCGAGCATGCGCCGGGATCGATCGTGAACATTTCGAGCATCGCCGGGCTGATCGCGAGCGATACGATGCCGGCCTACAACGCCTCCAAGGCCAGCGTCTGGATGCTGTCGAAGTCGATCGCGCTGCACTGCGCCAAGAACAACATGCAGATCCGCTGCAACTCGGTGCACCCGACCTTTGTCGACACGCCGATCCTGGACGGCACGGCAGAGCATCACTCGATCCCGAAGGACGTGCTGATGGAAAAGCTTGCGCGGCAGATCCCGCTGAAATTCGTCGGCGAGCCCAACGACATCGCCAATGCGGTGGTCTATCTCGCCAGCGACGAGAGCCGTTTCATGACCGGGGCCGAGATCAAGATGGATGGCGGCATCAGCGCAATGTGAGGTTGCCCGCGATGGCTAAGAATGGCGAGGTGAAACTGCTCTCGGGCGGCAATCCACAAATCCCCAGGGGCTATGGTGACGGGCGGGTTCAAGACTACATCGCAGCAATGCCTGGGTGGAAGTCCAGGGTCGGTGCCGATCTCGACGAAATAATCGAACGGCAGGCGCCGGATGTCGAGAAAGCCATAAAGTGGAACCAACCCTTCTATGGCCGCGACCGGGATTGCTGGTTTACCTCTTTCCGATGTTACACGAGATATGTGCAAATCGCCTTCTACAGCGGTAGCTCGCTCGATCCGGAGCCACCAAAACGCGGCAAACATGAAAGCGTCCGATATCTCGACATCTTCGAAGGCGACGAATTTGCCGAACGTGTCGCAAGTTGGGTCAGGCAGGCCAAAGACCTCCCCGGCGACAATATCTAGGGACGAGAATCAAGAGAGGGGCCACTGAGGGCCCCTCCCGGTTTGGTTCAGATCGGTGCGTAGCGGTCCGAAAAACCGGGATCCGCTCTGTCGTTAGCTACGCACTCAGTCGGCGATCAAAGCGATCGCGAGGTAGATCAGGGCTGCCGTGCCGAGGCTGACAAACGCGCCGATCACGAAGCCCACACGCACAAGCATCGGGTCGATATTGGCGTAGTTGGCGATCCCGCCGCAGACGCCCGCCAGTTTGGCATTGGTCTTGTCGAGCCGGAAGCTGTTGCTCGGCGGGGTGCCGCCCGATCTCTTGGTTACGTTGTTCATGCTAGGCCTCCAATCAGAAGCGGGGTTGCAGGGCTGGCCGGAATGATCGCGGTGGCCATGGCAGCGGCGGTGACGACCAGGGCCGACGCCGCAGCAAGCAGGCGAGCTCCAAAGTCGGTCGAAATAAGCATTCAAAGGGTCCTTTCTTGTGTCAAGTCGATGTTCAGGTTTGCGTTGGGGTTAAGCCATCAGGCCGGGGCTTGCCGGGATGATCGCGTAAGCAAAAAACGATGCCGAGACGACCATGGCAAAAGCGGCGGAGGCGAAGCGAATTCCAGTGTCATTGCCGAACATGGGGGGATGTCCTTTCTGAAGATTCGCCTGAGGGAAATCAGGCGACGAGGGTGGGGGTTGCCGGGATGATGGCGTAGGCGAAAGCGGCTGCCGAGAAGATCACCGAGAAAGCGGCGGCGGCGAGGCGGTTCGAAACGTTGGTAGCGGTCATTATTCATTCTCCTAAGTGGTGTTGTCTGTTTCCGTTGGGCTGTTCCCTTCGGTTGCCAAATACTTTGCAGGAGCCGTGCCAAACTCGAAAAATGGCAGAATTCTGGGGTTTTGTAACATGTTGTAAAATTCGGATTCGTTCATCAATCCGAAAGGTTGGGAAATTTTCCCACCTATTGGGATCGGCGATTTTGGTGGTCTTGTGCGGACCGCATGCTAACCGGATCGCAACCATGTCGCTGGCCAAGATCTCCTTGCAGAATTTCCGCAATCATGCCGCGAGCGAGCTCGTGGAAACGGCCCACTTCAACCTGCTGGTGGGTGAGAACGGCGCCGGAAAGACCAACGTGCTGGAGGCGCTGTCTCTACTCAGCCCCGGCCGCGGATTGCGGCGCGCGAACCTTGCGGAACTGGCGCGGCGCAAGCCCGGCAGCGATGAACCCGGAGCTTTCGCCATCGGAGCCAGCCTGATCGAGCAGGGCCAGGTCTCTGCGCGTCTGGGTACCTTCACGGAGGTGGATCGCCCTACCCGGCGCCTGGTCCGCATCAATGGCGCAGAAGCCAGCGCAACTTCGCTGAGCGAGTGGCATGCGATTTCGTGGCTGACCCCGGCAATGGACGGCCTGTTCACCGACAGCGCGGGCGCGCGCCGCCGATTCATGGATCGGATGACGCTGGCGATCGAGCCGGGACATGCCAAGAATGTCTCGAGCCTCGAAAATGCGCTGCGCGAACGCAACAGGCTGCTGGAGGACGGTGGCGATGCACATTGGCTTGACGCGATCGAAGCGCAGGCGGCCCAACACGGGGCCGTGGTGGCGCAAAACCGCGCCCGCTTGGTCGCCACGCTGGCAGACGAGCTGTCCGCCCTGCCCGCCGAACCGTTTGCCCGACCGATCCTCACCTATCGCCCCGGCGGCCCGACCGACGTCGCCAACCTGCTCGCAAGCTTCGCGCGTGAGCGACCACGCGACCGCGCGGCGGGGCGTGCGCTGACAGGACCTCACCGCGACGAGCTGGAAGTCGTCATGGCCCTATCCGGCCAAGCGGCGGCCAGTTGCTCGACCGGCGAGCAAAAGGCGATGCTGATCGCCATGATCCTCGCCCAAGGCGCGCTCGCGTCGTCGGGGCGACCGAGTATGCTGTTGCTGGACGAGGTCGCCGCCCACCTCGACCCGGTGCGCCGCGCCGAGCTCTTCAAGCGCCTGCGCACCGGCAAGGCTCAAGTGTGGATGACGGGCACCGAGCTTGCGCCGTTCGCCGAAATCGAAGCCGAAGCCGCGATATGGCGGGTGGAAGGAGGCAGTCTCGAACGCTTGTAAGCTCCTGCGGAATCAGGAGATCGGGAGCTACCCTTCCTCTTCGGGCAAGGCTCCCTTCACTTGGCCGATCGTGGAGGCCACCAGAGCCTCAATCCCTTCGGCAGTCGGGTGAATCCGGTCGGACAGAAACAGGCTTTGATCCTGATAGATGTCTTCGAGCCAGAACGGGATCAATGCAGTGCCATAGGCCTGCGCCAGCTCGCCATAGAGCGCATCGAATTGTTCCTGGTACTCGCCGCCGTAATTGGCCGGCGCGCGCATGCCCATGATGAGGACGGGAATCTCACGCGATTTCAACTCGTCGAGCATGGCGACGAAGTTCGCACGCGTTTCGTCCGGGGAAAGGCCACGCAGCAAATCGTTGCCTCCCAGCTCCAGGATGAACAGGTCGGGCTTCTCTTCCTGCGCATCGAGGGTGAATGCCAAACGCTGCCGCCCGGCCGCGCTGGTGTCTCCCGACACGCCTGCATCGATAACCCGCGCATTTATTCCGGCAACGCGCAGCGCAGCTTCCAGTCGCTCCGGGTAGCCTTCGTTCTCGGCCAGCCCGTATCCGGCGAACAGGCTGTCTCCGAAAGCCAGGATCCGGCGTTCCGGACCCATCACCGGGATTTCGGGGAGATCGGCTTCGCTCGCACGGGCATCCTCGGTGGCGGGAACCGTCGCCGTATCCCCGGCATTATCGCTGCATGCCGTCAGCGCCAGCACCGCCAGTCCGCCGCCCAGAACGGCTCGCCAATTCGACCAAACGCGATCCTGCATCTATAAGCCTTTCAATGGGTCTCTTGATTGAAACCCATCCCTACTCCATCTGGTGCCCGTGACAAATCCTTCTCCAGCCATCTCCGCCCGCAATCTCACCCTGACGCTCGGCAGCGCCGACGCGCCGGTCGATATCCTGCGCGGGATCGATCTCGACATCGAGCAGGGCGAAGTCGTCGCGCTGCTCGGCCCTTCCGGTTCGGGCAAGAGTTCCCTGATGGCGGTGCTTTCCGGCCTGGAACGCGCCTCCGGCGGCAGTCTGACCGTCGCAGGCCAGAACTTCACCGATCTCGACGAAGACGGCCTTGCCGCAGCGCGCCGCGGTAGGATCGGGATCGTGCTGCAGGCGTTCCACCTGCTGCCGACCATGACCGCCGCGGAAAACGTCGCGACGCCGATGGAGATTGCCGGTGCCGGGGATGCAGCGCCGCGCGCCAAGGCAGAGCTGGAAGCAGTCGGCCTCGGCCATCGCATCGGCCACTACCCCACCCAGCTTTCCGGCGGCGAGCAACAGCGCGTCGCCATCGCCCGTGCGATCGCGCCGCGCCCCACCCTGATCTTTGCGGACGAGCCGACCGGCAACCTCGATGCGCATACCGGCGAGGAAATCGTCGATTTGCTGTTCAAGCGCCGCAATGAAACCGGCGCGACGTTGTTGATCATCACCCACGACCGCAAGCTTGCAGAGAAATGCGAACGCGTGCTGACGATGGCCGACGGCGTGATCGTCTCGGACACCAAGCTCGAAGCGCAGGCCGCCGAATGAGCGCCGAAGCGGGCCTCTCATGGGGCGGTGCATGGAATATCGCCAAGCGCGATCTCAGCGCGCGATTCCGCGGGCTCAGGCTGCTGTTGGTGTGCATCTTCCTTGGCACCGGCGCTCTCGCGGCGATCGGCACGCTGACGGCCGCGATCGAGCGGGAACTGGCCTCTAGCGGTCAGGAACTGCTCGGTGGCGATGTCGAAGTCGAAGTCTGGCAGCGCGACCTTTCGGCCGAAGAACAGGGCCTGCTCGGCGAGTATGGCGAGCTGTCAGGCGGCTATCGCCTGCAGGCGATGGCCACGGCCGAAACTGCGGCGGCTCCGGTGGAGTTGAAGGCCGTCGACGATAAGTGGCCGCTTTACGGCACACTCGACCTTGCCGATGGGCGGGAAGCCGGGGCGCCGAGCGGCACCGATGCGTGGCTCGCTCAAGGCGCCCTCGACCGGCTTGATATCGGCGTCGGCGATACGTTCACGGTCGGCACGACAACGCTCACTGCGGCCGGAGTCATAGAAAACGAACCCGATCGGCTTTCCGAGGGGTTCCAGCTCGGCCCAACGGTTATCGTAGCCAAGCAGGTGCCGATCGGTGCGGGCCTGATCCAGCCGGGCTCGCTGTACCAGAGCAAGTACCGCGTCGCCTTCGAGAACACCTCGCAGGACCCCGAAGCCGTCCAAGAAGCGCTGTCCGAAGCCTTCCCGACCGCAGGATACGACTTCCGCGACCGCGACCGCGCCTCGCCCGGCGCCGACCGTTTCGTCCGGCAGATGAGCGATTTCCTGACGCTGGTAGGCCTTGCCGCGCTGGTGATTGCCGGGATCGGGATCGCGGGCGGCGTCTCTTCCTATCTTGAAGCGCGCCGCAACGGCATCGCCACGCTCAAGGTTCTCGGCGCATCCTCGCGCGATATCGTCCGCGTGTACGCGCTTCAAATCGCCGTTGCAGCGGTGGTGGGCAGCGCAGCGGGCCTGATCGTCGGGATCCTGATCACACCCTTGCTCGGCATGGCGCTGCAGGGATTGCTGCCGGTCGAAAGCGGGTTCGTCATCGAACCGGCTCCGCTCCTGCTGGCGGGAGCATACGGTCTGCTTGTCGCCTTCGCCTTTGCCGCCGCCCCCTTGCTGCGCGCGCGCAGTTTCCCTGCGATGGCGCTGATGCGTTCGCGGATCGTGCCGCTGTCGCGCGACAAACGCGCGCTGGCATGGACCGGCGCCGGGATCCTCGCGATCTGCGCGCTCGCGCTTCTGACGACTGCTCAGCCGATGCTCTCGGGCGGATTCCTGCTCGGAGCGGGAGGTGCGCTCATCGCCCTCGCCTTGCTCGGACTCGCGATTCAATACATCGCCCGCAGATTGCCGCGTCCCTCCAATCCACTGCTGCGCTCGGCGCTGTCCAACATCCACCGTCCCGGAGCACCCACCGGCGCGCTGGTGACCGCGCTTGGTTTTGGCCTCGCTTCGTTTGTCCTCCTCGCTGCGATCCAAAGCGCGCTCGACGGCAATATCCAGAGCAGCGTGCCGCAAGAGGCGCCCGACTATTTCGTGCTCGACGTCCCGCGCGACGGGGAAGAGACATTCCGCGGCCTGATCGAGGAACGCTTCCCTGAATCCAATGTGCGCGCCGTCCCGACACTGCGCGGCGCGGTTCTGGCCTATGGCGCCGACGGCGACATGACGCGCGTTGCCGACCTGGAGGAGATCCCCGATGGCGCCTGGGCGCTGCGCGGCGAGCGCGGTCTGACCTATGCCGACGAATTGCCGATCGGCAACAGCCTGGCCGACGGCGAATGGTGGGGTGAAGAAGGCGGCACCGAGTCGCTCGTTTCGGTCGACGCCGAGTTTGCGCAAGCGGTCGGCCTCGAAGTCGGCGACTACCTCACGATCGGCATTCTCGGGGTCGAGCGCACGGCGCGCATTGCCAATATCCGCCGGATCGACTGGGAGAGCATGGGCTTCAATTTCACCCTCGTCTTCTCGCGCGGAGCACTGGAAGACACACCGCACAACCTATCCGCCATGATCAACCTCCCCGAAGGCGCGAGCGGTGCAGACGTCGATACAGCGCGCGGCGAATTGCTGCGCGCGCTGGTCCGGGAATTCCCGTCGAGCTCGGTCATCGAAGTTGGCGATGTGCTGAAACAGGCACGCACGATCCTCGAACAGGTCAGCCTTGCCACGCTTGCTGCGGCCGCGGTAGCTGTTCTGGCGGGCCTCGCGGTGCTGATGGGGGCCATCGCCGCCGCCCGTGCCGCACGGATGTACGACACGGTCGTCCTGCGCGTGCTCGGCGCAAGCCGACGGCAAATCCTTGGGATGCAGCTCGCCGAATATGGACTGATCGCGCTGGCACTGGCGCTGGTCGCGCTGGCCCTGGGCTCGGCGCTCGGCTGGGTGATCATTACGCAGTTGTTCGAGTTCGACTGGCTCCCCGACTGGGGCGAAGTGCTGGCCGTACTCGGTCTTGGCCTTGTCATGGTGCTCGCTTTCGCGCTGGGCGGTTCGCTCCCGCTGTTGAGAGCGAAGCCCGCCCAGGCGTTGCGCGAGCTCTAAGCCCGCCAAACCCTCCGTCAGCCGAAGGTTTCGCTCAGGTCTTCGGCCTGGCTGTCGCTGATTTCGGCGTGCAGCGAGGCCACCATGGAGGCGGTGATGAGCATGAATGCGATGAAGACCAGCATGAACAACAAGCCCATGAACAGCACCGAGCCAATGCCGGGATCGGCGCCCGCTTCGATCGAGGCGTAGATCGAGCCGAAGAAGATGCCGAACGGCAGCATCAGCGCGATACCGGCAACGACCGTGAAGATCAGGTAGATCACGAAGATGCCGAGCGCCTTGCCGCGCGTCACTTCCCAGGTCCGCGTGATCGCCTTGATCGGATTGAACACTCCTTCCACCACGATCACCGGCACCAGCACGGCAAACCGGCAGCCGATATAGATTGCGACCGGCAGGACAAGGATAGCGAGAATTATGCCCCCAACCTCGCCCAGCATGGCAACGAACAGCGCTCCGATCAGAGCCAGGACGATATAGGCGACGATCAGGACGAGAACCACGCCGAGAAAGCTCAAACCACCCTTGAGGCCGAGCGAGAACGCCTCCCCGAAAGTCGGGCGTCGAAACGGCGATGCCATCGCAATCATCGAGCCTTGCTGGCCGAATGCGATGGCGAAATAGCCGACATAGAACACCAGGATCATCAGGAAGAACCCGATCCCCATCCCGGCCAGTGGGTCATCGCCGAAACCGTCGCCGCCCATCGCCGACCCCAGCAGGAAGGCCGATCCTCCAAGCAAGCCCCCGAAGATCATGAAATAGACGATCAACGCGGCAAAGAACGTCGCCCACAGACCCAGCATGGGGCCCCAGCGTTCGCGAACCATGGCGAAAGTGTTGGCAAATACGCGCCCAATATCGATGTTCATGGATGTCCCCCCGATCCCTGATACCCGGCATCGGACCAGTCCTTCCGCGCCAAGCCATGCACAAACCTGCACATCGCCGCGCAAAGGGCAATCGCAAAGCGGCAAAGCGTGCCGCCATCGCACATTTTGTCCCCACCAAACCAAAAGGGCCCCGCCGAATGGCGAGGCCCCCGATCGTTCCGCTGGAACGCTTGGAGATCAGAACTTGAAGCGTACCACGCCGCCATAGGTGCGCGGGGCGCTGGGATAACCCGATACGGTTCCCGATTGTGCGACACCGTCGAACACTGTCTGGATGAACTGGTCGTCGAGGATATTGCGTCCCCACACACCCACTTCGAGACCATTGGCGAGCTTGTAGGTCATCGACGCGTTCACCAGATTGACCTCCCGACGGAAGATCAAGTCATTGCCAAGGGCTGCATTGAAAGTCGGCAGTCCGTTGTTGATGTCGGTGTTGCTCTCGTGATTGTAATCGAGACGAGTGACCAGCTCGCTGCCATCATCGAACTCATGCGAATACGTTGCCGAGGTCGAGATCGCCCATGAAGGGATACCGCCCGGCCGTACGCCCGAAAGGTCGCCGAGAACGCTGCCGGTAAATTCGTCGAAGACTGGATCGAGGTGCGTGACGGCAAAGGTCAAGACCAGCCCGTCGGTTGGGAGGATGGTGGTGTCGAATTCAAAACCCTGCACCGACTGTTCACCCGCGTTCCGAAGCTCAAAGCCAGTGCCGGTAAAGGTGAAGCTCTGAAAGCCCTGGATCGTCTGGTCGAAGATCGCGAGGTTGAACCCAAAGCCGTCAAACTGAGCCTTCAGGCCGACTTCGTACACTTCCGCCTCTTCCGGGCCGGCAAATCGCGTACCCGTGCTGAGGTTTGGCAAGGCAAGCCCCGCATTCAGGATGTTCGATGGCGGCGCAAGGATCGTCGATCCTCCCGGGCCCGGAGTGAAATCGGCCGGCGAGGGACGTGAATCACGCGAAAGATTGACGGAGCTGGCTTTGAAGCCGGTCGCATAACTCGCATAGACGTTGACGTCCGGGGTCACCTCCCATGCTGCGCGCAGAAGGTAAGTGAACTCGTCGTCATTGGTTTCGCCGGGCTCAACCGAATTCGGAATGGTCAGGAACGGCGGCTGGAACTGGAACGCCGCAAGTCCAAGCAGCTGGTTCTGCGCCGGATCCAGCGCAGCCGCTGTAATTCCCTGGAAGAAAGGCGCTGTCGCGGGATTGGAGGCAAAGCCTGCAATGACATCCGGGGTTACCTGCCCCGGCGGTATCATCAGCGCTTGCGCAATACCGCCGACGATGAACGCATCGACCAGATTGACCTGACCCAGAGGATCGAAGCTTTGCTGCGCCAGTGCGAACTGCTTTTCATCGTCGGTGTAGTTGAATCCGGCCGTGAGCACGAGACCGTCGAACGGCTCGAAATCGACCGTACCGAAGATCGACCACGACGTATTCTCCATCGAGAACTGCTCAGAAGTGAGCAGCGGCGTCAGGAAGATACTCTCCTGCGGGAGGCCGATGGCCGCTTCGACGCCGTTGAACACACTCGGCGCGCCGGTCAGTACATCGACGGGATTTCCGCCCGCCAAGATTTCAAAGAAATCGCGGATCTGCGTCCCGTTCTGGATCGCACTGTCTTGCGTGATCGCTTCATCGAAATAGTAGCCACCGAGCAGGAAGTTGATCGGTCCGTCGAAGTCCGACGTAATCCGGATCTCTTGCGTGAACGTCTCGACATCCTGATCGCGGGTTTCCGTCGCGATATCGGCGCTGGTGTAGTCGATATCCGACAGGAAGAAATTCTTGAGCTCGCGATACGAAGTAATTGACGTGACCGAGATCGGTCCGGCGTTCCAGTCGACCTGGATCGAGCCACCATAATTGTCGACTTCGTTGGTTGGTACGGCGTTCAGGAAAGCGGTGTAGTCGAAAAAGGTATCCGCACTTCCGATCTGACCGCCGACGGCATTGATCCCCGCAACGGTCGGGCCCGAAACCAGCGTGCCGACTTGGCAACACACCTCGTCGATCTGCGAATAGTCGACGATGGCCCGGATCTTGATGTCGGGCGTGGGCTCGATCAGCAATTGACCGCGGGCCGACCAGCGGTTGCGATCATTCTGCTCTTCGCCAAGATTGACAATGTCGGCGTAGCCGTCGCGGCGGTTGTAGCTGCCGTCGAGCGAGAAGGCGATGTTTTCGCTGATCGGGCCGGTGATGTCGGCCTTGAGCACAAGCGCGTTGAAGTTGCCGTAGCTGGCTTCGACGCTGCCGCCGAAATCAAACTGCGGTTCACGGGTGACGACCGAGATAACACCAGCCGAAGCGTTCTTGCCGAACAAGGTCGATTGCGGGCCATTCAGAACCTCGATCCGCTGCACATTGGGCAGGTCGTTCAGCGCAGCGGCCGAACGCGAACGGAACACGCCATCGATAAACACGCCAACCGATGGCTCAACACCGAAGTTGTTGTCCCCGTTGCCGAAGCCGCGGATGATGAAGGTCGAGGCCGACGAAGTCTGCAACTGACTGACACGCAGAGACGGAGTCACGGTCTGCAGGTCGAGCACGTCGCGGATTTGCGCGTCTTCGAGCGTTTCTCCGGTGGTCACGGAGACTGAAATTGGGGTTTCCTGAAGCGTCTGCTCACGCTTCGAGGCGGTGACGATAATCAGGTTACCCTCGTCGGGTGCCGAGAGATCTTCGTCCTGGTCCTGTGCGAAGGCGACGCTTGGCATCGTGAAAGCGGCTGCCGCTGCACCCGCCATAAGGGTGAATCGGTACGACCCGGCGTTGCCGGCTGGTTTCAAAAGCATGAGAGCTCCTCTCCTCAATCCATCGATCCGGCGCGTCCTTGGACAGGCGTATCCCCAGATACGATCCGCCCCGTTCGATTGCCATTATTGATAGGCGAGCCGGGGCGACGCGACAAGCTGCATCCCTGCACTCCACCGAGGGCAATCCCCCACATGTTGCAACTCCGTAACACCCGTGAGTCGCGATGCTGCAACGCAACAAAACCCCAACTGTGCTTGCCGTAGCGACAGCACTGCGCTACCGGCGGATCGATGCTGCACTGCAGCAAGCGGGCCGGTGGGCCGATTGCACCGCCGACTTGCCGTTTCTCGCAACTCTTCTATGCGCTCACTCGCATGCCAAAACCTGATCCAGCCCGGCATCGGCTGGCCTTAGCGAAAGTTCGATCATGTCTTCCTCGCCCGAGAATTCCCTGCGCAATGTCGCGATCATCGCGCACGTCGACCACGGCAAGACCACTTTGGTCGACCAGCTGTTCCGCCAGTCTGGGACCTTCCGCGACAATCAGCGGGTCGAGGAACGCGCGATGGATTCCGGCGACCTCGAAAAGGAACGCGGGATCACGATCCTCGCCAAATGCACCAGCGTCGAATGGGAACATGACGGCGAGACCACCCGCATCAACATTGTCGACACACCGGGCCACGCCGATTTCGGGGCCGAGGTCGAACGCATCCTGTCGATGGTCGACGGCGTCATCCTGCTGGTCGACAGCGCCGAAGGGGCGATGCCGCAGACCAAGTTCGTGACCGGCAAGGCGCTCGCTTTGGGACTCAAACCCATCGTCGTCGTCAACAAGATCGATCGCCCCGATGGCCGCCCGCAGGAAGTGCTCGACGAAGTGTTCGACCTGTTCGCCTCGCTCGACGCCACCGACGAACAGCTCGACTTCCCCTCGCTCTTTGCCAGCGGTCGCGACGGCTATGCCAGCGAGGATGACAGCGCGCGCGACGGCAATCTCGAACCATTGTTCAAGCTCATCACCGATCACGTCCCTGCCCCCGGCCTCGACACTTCCGGCCCGTTCAGCTTTCTCGCGACGCTGCTCGACCGCGACAATTTCATGGGCCGCGTCCTCACCGGCCGGGTCCAGTCGGGCACGGTCAACGTCAACGATCCGATCCATGCCATCGACCGCGACGGTAACGTCGTCGAAACCGGTCGCGCAACGAAGCTGCTGAGCTTCCGCGGCCTCGAACGCGTGCCGGTGGAGACCGCGCAGGCCGGCGATATCATCGCGCTCGCGGGCCTCGAAAAGGCCACCGTGGCCAACACCATCGCCGATCCGGCCGTCACCGAACCCATCGCAGCGCAGCCGATCGACCCGCCGACGCTCGCGATGCGCTTTGCGGTGAACGACAGCCCGCTCGCCGGGCGCGAAGGCGACAAGGTCACCAGCCGCATGATCCGCGACCGCCTCTTGCGCGAAGCCGAAACCAACGTTGCGATCCGCATCACCGAAAGCGACGACAAGGACTCTTTCGAAGTCGCCGGCCGCGGCGAACTCCAGCTTGGCGTGTTGATCGAGACGATGCGCCGAGAGGGCTTCGAACTCGGCATCAGCCGACCCAAGGTCCTCTTCCGCGAGGACAACGGCGAGCGGACCGAACCTTACGAAACCGTCGTCATCGATGTCGATGACGAGCATTCGGGCACGGTCGTCGAGAAGATGCAGCGCCGCAAGGCCGAGCTCGTCGAGATGCGCCCCTCGGGCCAGGGCAAGACCCGCATTACCTTCTCCGCCCCCTCGCGCGGGCTGATCGGCTATCACGGCGAATTCCTGTCCGACACGCGCGGCACCGGCATCATGAACCGCCTGTTCGAGAAATACGGCACGTACAAGGGTCCGATCGAAGGCCGCATCAACGGCGTGCTGATCTCGAACAGCGACGGCGAAAGCGTGGCCTATGCCCTCAACGCGCTGGAAGACCGCGGCGAGCTGTTCATCGCCCCGCAGATGAAGGTCTATGAAGGCATGGTGATCGGCGAAAACGCCAAGCCCGAAGACCTCGAGGTCAACCCGCTCAAGTCCAAGCAACTCACCAACATCCGCTCATCGGGCAAGGACGACGCGATCCGCCTGACCCCACCGCGCCGCATGAGCCTGGAACAGGCCATCGCCTATATCGACGACGACGAAATGGTCGAGGTGACACCGCAATCGATCCGGCTGCGCAAGGCGCTGCTGTGCCCACATGAACGCAAGAAGGCGAAGCGCAAGAAGGAGGGTTAGGGGCGTCCCCTAAGCACCATCCGCTCCTCTTCAGGTGACAGTTCGAAGAGATGCACCGTCATGACGTGCAATTGCTCTTCATCGTCATCGATGACCGCGCTCAATTTGCCGAGCCGTTCGCCGATTTCGATGATTTGTTGACGCAAGCCGTCGGCTGCATCGACCACAGTCTTTCGCAACAACCCGATCAGCCGCTTTGCATCGCCTTTGCCCGTGGGCACAAATTCGAGCGCGATCGCGCGCCATTGCACCGCCGCGAGTTCGAGTTGTTGTTCGTCGAGATACAAGCGTGCCACCTCGACGCCATCAACGAGGAATGCGAGCTTGCCGCGTTCGGCGGTGGCGGAAAATTCGGAATCCAGCCGCATCATCCCGTCGAGCCGTGCCTGCGCGGCTTCCTCGTCTTCTGCGCGCTGGTCATCGACCCAGTTCTTGAATTCGTCCCTCGGGAGACTTTGCGGGGCCTGTTCTTCGATCTCGGAAACCCCGCGGATGTCGCCAAACAGCTCTTCGAGCGGGAAAGTCTTGCGCGATGAGGCGGCGAGGCGCTCGGCCAGATCGGTGCGGAGCTGCAGCCGATCGGTGAAGCGCTCTTGCATCCCCATGGCCAGCGCGCCCAATGCCGCGCGGTCGGCGCGGTTGGCGTCGGGGATGGGTAGTGGAGCGATGAATTGCTTGTTGGCCTCAAAATAGCCATTCGCTTTGGGTTTGCCCCGCCACTTGAAAATGAAGTTGGACGTTGGCGAATTCAAAATTGCGAGCAGGTACGGCCCATTCTCACTCCTTGGCAGGATTCCGTTGACCCTAACGTTATTCACATAGACCCTACCGCGAGGATCGTAGGAAGTCTTCAAATCGGTGACGAGTTGCGCAACCAGCAGCTTCTCTCGCTCTTGCTTGTTTAAGTTCTGAGTCCGTCCCATGCGGTACCATCGCTCGTCGGTAAACGCTCCGCTCTCGCGAGCGCGCAGATCGTCTCGGTAACTCAACAGATACTTCCAAGCCTTCGGAAAATCGTCGGCCATCTCTTCTTGCGAATAGAGGCGTGCGCCTTCGGAATCGACCTTGTACGGGAACAACAGATAGGTGTCTGACTGCGGTTCGATGAAGCGCTTGGCCTCCTTGCCTGAAATCAATGGCTTCATGATCGCATCTTCGATCTCGACCTCGATTTCGGGCAGTTTCTTGCGTCTGTCTCGCGGCGTGTGCGCGTATCGACCCGGCGCAATTCTGCGGAGATGAAAGATGTGGTCAGCGCTCGTAATGATCCCTTGGAAAATCGCTGCGGTATTGCGCTCGTCATCCAGCCGGGTCGCTTCTCTCCCCAGCCGCTCGATCAGCCCCCGCACCCTTTGCGGCGCGATCAGCCACGGCTCGGCCGGTCTGGAAATGGTATCGTATGGCAGCACAAATTCCTCGTCCGCCCAGTCGACCCGGCTGACATCGCCGTCTCCGGCAAAGGCGAGCCGGATCGTGTCGTTCGGAGTCTTCGAATAGATCTGGATCGCGGTGTAAACCGTCGCTTCCTCGAAAACCTGATGCGATCGGAAATCGAGCCATTTTTCCAGATGCCGGCCCTCATGCACCAATCGGCGCAATCCTTCGCCATATTCGAGGGTCGGCCATAGATTGGGCGCGATATAGCCCAGCCGTCCACTCTCACTCAGCAGGTCCAGCCCTTTTTCGATAAACGGCAGATAGAGGTCGAAATTGCCCGTTCCGGTCGAGCGATAAGGTGCCACTCCGCTAGACCCGCTCACCAGCCAGTCGGCCATGTCGGCATGGACTTTCTTGAAATTCTGCAGCTTCACATAGGGCGGATTGCCGATGACCGCGTCGAAGCTGCCGGGCGCAAAATCGCCTTCCCATTCGAACGTGTTGATCCGGTCGCGTTCTTCAGCGTCGTCAAGCCGCCGTTTGTTGTAGAATCTCTTGTCGATCAGGCTGTTGCCGCACCGGATGGTTCCATCCAGACTGGAAAGCGCCTCTTTCGCCTCGGCGGTGTGCAGCCACAGCGAAAGTTTGGTGATCTCAACCGAAGCGGGGTTGATGTCGACGCCGAAGATGTTGTTGGCGAGCAGCGCCCGCGTGATTTTGCTTTCGCTCGGACGCTGCCGAACGGCTTTGGTTTCGTATGCTTTGGATGCCGCTGCCATGAACTCGCGGCGAAGATGCCGCAACGCGACAATCAGGAACGCTCCCGATCCACATGCAGGATCGAGCACCTTGATCCGCTGCAATCTATCCCAATACGCGGCTGCCGCCTCGGTTTCGGGTTCGCCCTCGTCCGGCCAACCGGCTGCGGCTTTCCATTGCTCGAACAACGGGTCGATCGTCTCTTCGATAATCCGCGTGACCGCCCATTCAGGCGTGTAGTAAACGCCGTCGCGCTTGCGCTTTGTTACATCGGTTAGAGAGGCTCGCCCCTCCGCGTCGGCCTCCAGTTTTTCAAGCTCGACGATGGACTGTTCGAAGATATGCCCGAGCGTGTAGAGACCGATGCTGTTCTTCGCGTCTCCCTCGCTCGCGAAATTGTAGGTAGCAGAAAGGTAAAGCAACGTGTCCTTGTGCTCGGCAACGCTGGCATCGTTCTGCGACTGGCCGAAGCGCACGAAGAGCCGGTTCGGTAAATCCAGAGCATCGATCGCCTCGTCACGAGCAAACAGCCCGCCGTTGAAGTTGTGAATCGCGGTTTCGCCCAGATCACCGCCTTCGTCCATTATTTCGAAAATTAGTTTCAGGCGCTGCCAGACTTCCGCACCTTCGGCGCGCAACATTTTGTCCGTGCTGAAGCGCTCTAGCTGTTCGCGCAATTCCTGCGACGGAAAACCGACGCGCTGGCCCATATCCTCGGCGAACATGACGAAAATGAGTCGATCCAGCAGTTTTTGCGCAAGCCGAACCGCCGCCCCTTTTGTCATATCATCCGGCTTCTGCGGAAGGATATTATTGATCAGTACTTCGCGATAGGCCCGGTAATCCTTGTAGAATTCATCCTCAAGCTGCTTGGCGGCTTTGCCTTGCTTCTCGATAAGGCGTTCTAGCCGCGGACGTCCCGCTCTGGTGAGGAGCATGTCGGTCTGGAACAGGCGCCAAAACAGGAAACGATCGAACTGCGCCTCGTCACCGGGACTCAAAAGCGTTCGAGCCTCGAACAGGTCACCTTTGTCGATGGCAAAGCGGATGTAGCGATCGGGGAAGTTATCCCACCAGTACAGCCGGAATTCGTCCATGTCCGTGACGATCGCAAAGCGCGGCTGCACCGGTTCGTTGCCGAACATTCCGCGTCGCGCATTCCACAGGTAATCACGCGCCTGCATCACCGGGGAGCGGGTGTTTCCCTTGCGCCTTTGAGGCGCATCAAGGTCCGACTTTATGCCTTTGAATTCGACCAGCACCTGAGGTGTCTGATCCCGCGAACCTGTGAAGTTTCCGAGCGCAAGGTCAGCCTCGCCGCGATTGCCTGTTTGCCCTGCACCGGCAACTGTGAACTTGGGATAGATCTGAAAACTCGGCGATCCGGCCCCATCTTCGCTGTAGCCCCAGGTCTCGTGAAAGAAACGCCGAGTGAAGGCAGCTTCGGCCTGGGTTTCACCGGTCAATTCGCGTGACCGCCATTCCTCCAGCCGCAAGCGGAGCTCTTCATCTTCTCCTGAACTCAGATAATCCTGATACTCGTAGTGAAGTTCCGATTTCAGAAAATCTCGCTCGACAAGAGGCTTATAACGATCCGCATTCATGCGCTCTTGCACCTATCCCCATATTGTCCGCAGAAATTCATCCAATCGTCGATGCAAATATCGGCGGTCCTGTTAGACAAAGTCATGACGGTAGCGAGCGTCAGCGGCAAGTGAATAGGTTTGACGATGCACAACGACAATTCGGACCCGACCCAATTGGGTTTCGGGTTTGACGAAACCGGGACAAAGTCGAGTTGGGAACCCGACCCCGATGAAGTGCGCGAGGATGCGCATGCCATGCTCAAATCTGCGCGTGCGGTTTCTGCAGAGAATATGTGGGATCAGCGCACCTATCGTTACAACAAGGTGGTGTTCCCGCAGATGACGCGCTGGCTACCTGATGACGAGCGCGATCAGCTGTGCTTCGAGTTCTTCAGGGAACTCGAACGGATCGAGTTGCTGATGGCGGCATAAACCCCCTGACAACCCTCCGGTTTTCCTACTCCCCTTTCGCGCGCTACGATCCCCGTCCGCTCTTTCACACGGTCGATCCACCCGCATTTCAAGTTGGAGAAGTGTCAACCTTGCCGGTCCAGAGAATTCTCTCACAAAAAACAGCATCGTAACCGACAGAACCGCACCAAAAACCCGCCTGACACCGTGTCACCTGTGTCAACTTTGCCACCCTTCTGCCGCACCGCACAAAAAGTCGCGTCCTCGATGTAACCGCCCGCCCCGCCCTCGCGAACTCCGTGATGACACACCGGCACCTTCGCCGCCCTATCCATTGGAGTACCGCACCCATGTTTCGTCTTTTCGCCCTCATTGCCGTCATCGGTGCCCTCGTCGTCGGGGGGATGCAGCTTTCGGCTCGCGCCGATACCGCCGGGTGGCAGACCTACGACGAAGCCGAATTCGTCATGGCGCAAGGCAAAGGGAAGACCATCGTCGTCGACGTCTACGCCGACTGGTGCCCGACGTGCCGCGCGCAGGCGCCGATCCTCGATCAACTCCGCAAGGAGCGCCAGAACGGCACGACCCTCTTCGTGAAGGTCGATTTCGACAAGGAGAAGGCCTTCCTGCGTACGCACCGCATCCCGCGCCAGTCGACCGTGCTGGTGTTCAAGGGCACGAAGGAAGTCGCCCGCTCGATCGCGCAGACCGACCGCGCCAAGCTGCGCAGCGTGGTGCTGGGCGCGCTCTGAACGCGCATCCGGTTCCGTCAGGCTGAACCAGCATGGTTGCCAGCTTCGCCCTCTCCTTCGTCGCGGGGCTCGTGACGATCCTGAACCCCTGCGTGCTGCCGCTGGTGCCTATCCTGGTTGCCTCGGCGCTGGGCAAGAGCCGTGTGGGGCCGCTGGCATTGGCCGGCGGTCTGGTCACAAGCTTCACGCTGTTCGGCTTCACGGTGATCGCCTTCGGCTATTCGCTCGGTATCGACGAACAGTTGGTCCGCACGCTGGCCGGCGGATTGCTGGCGGTCGCGGGTGTCGTCCTGCTGGTGCCGCAGGCTCAGGCAGCCCTGTCCGCCGCTGCCGCGCCGCTCGCCAATGCCGGTAATCGCCGCCTCGAAAGGATCGGAGGGGACGGATGGCATGGCCAATATGCGGTGGGCCTGCTGCTCGGCCTCGTCTGGGCGCCGTGCGTCGGACCGACGCTGGGCGTGGCGATTGCAGCGGCGAGCCAGGGCGAAAACCTGCTGAGCAGCTTCGCCATCTTCCTCGTCTTCGGGCTCGGCGTTGCGGGGTCGATCCTCGCCTTCGCCTATGGGTCGCGAAAGGCACTGGGCGAACGCCGAGCGGCGCTCCAAACGCTTGCCAAATACGGCAAGCCGCTGTTCGGCGGCGCGCTGTTGGCGGTCGGACTGATGGTGCTGACCGGGTTCGACAAGGCGATCGAGATCGCCCTGCTCGATACGCTGCCGTCGGGCCTGATCGCATTCACGACAAGCTTCTGAGGCGATAGCAAGCCTCTTCCCTACCGATAGCGCCTATGGCTACGTTGCCGCCGGGATCGCTGCTGGGGCCGAGTCGCCCCGCATCATTGGAGGGAATGATATGAGCGAAGGACCACGCGTCACAGGCCTGGGTGGTATTTTCTATGTAGCGGAAGACCCCGAGGCGACCCGTGCCTGGTATCGCGAAAAGCTGGGCGTCGACGGTACCTATGGTCCGCAATTCGCGTGGTCGGACGACCCGAAGACCAACCCCTATTCGCTGGTCAGCCACTTTAAGGACGACGAGTATATCAAGCCGGGCAAAGGCGGATTCATGATCAACCTGCGGGTGATCGATCTCGATGGCCTGTGCGCGCAGCTCAAGGAAAAGGATGTCGAGGTGCTCGACACCGCCGACGAGGGTTATGGCAAGTTCGCCTGGATCCTCGATCCCAACGGCGTGAAAATCGAATTGTGGGAACAGGTCGCAGACGAACTGCCATAACCCTCGTCGGCGGTGTCGAGCACCTCGACATCCTTTTCCTTGAGCTGCGCGCACAGGCCATCGAGAT
>JASJDE010000178.1 GCA_030065195.1 Erythrobacter sp.
GTGCGGCTCTGGTCGCCGAGGATTGCGGTGAGATTGGGCGCTTCGAAGTCGCTCCCGGGCGAAAATCGCACCAAGCTGTATCATTACGGTCGGTTCGATCTTGCGGCGATCCAGTACTACCTCGGCGTGATGGCCGGGCCGGTGTTCTGCACCAAGATCGCAAGCAAGCTGGTGCGCACCTACACCGATCGCCACGGACTCAAGAACCTGACCGACGAGCTGCTGGGTGAGAACATTTCGAAGCAGCAACAAAGCTCCGACTGGGGCGGGCCGGAAATCACCGAAGCGCAACGCGATTACGCCGCATCGGACGTACGTTTCCTGCACCGTTTGCGCGAAGAGCTGACGGTCCGGCTCGAACGCGAGGGGCGGATGGAGATCGCGCAGGCCTGTTTCGACTTTCTTCCGACCCGCGCGCTGCTCGACATTGCCGGGTGGGCCGACCACGACATCTTCAGCCACTCGTAAGGCGAGAGGAGGCAGACCGGCCACCATGGTCATCAAACGCCGCATCGAAACCAGCGAAGCGAAGGCCCTGCGCGGCCGTCGCCAGCATTTCGCTGCGCCGGGCGGTTCGCACGACCGTCTGATCGGGTTTCTTGGCAGGGTCCTGCCGATGCTGGTTGGGGTGGTTGCCGCCTTGATGGTTATCACCCCGTTATCGCCACGCGGCGAAGTGAGCTTCCTGCTCGACCGCAACAAGGTAGCTATGATCAACGAGCGACTGAGCGTCGACAATGCCATGTATCGGGGACGCGACGACACCGGTCGACCGTTTTCGATCACGGCCGGCGAAGCGGTCCAGCGGTCGAGCGCCGAAGGGCTGGTGCGGATGGACGACCTCATCGCGCAATTGCTGCTTTCGGACGGGCCTGCGCGTATCAGCGCGCCGGGCGGCACCTACGATCTCGACGAAGAGGTCGTGGCGGTTGACGGGACAGTGCGCCTGACTGCTGCAGACGGCTACACAATGAACGCCAGCGGTGTGTCGGTCGATCTCGATGCGCGAACCATGCAAGGCAATGACGGTGTCGAAGGCGAAGTTCCCGCCGGATCGTTCTCGGCCCGCTCGATCAGAGTCGATTTGAACGCCCGCACTCTGGCGCTTGAAGGAAATGCAAGGCTATCCATGGTTCCCGGAAAATTGAGAGTACCGTGATGACGTCAACCACCCTCGATCCATCGCGCGCCCGGCGCAAACCGTTGCGTCTCATCGCGCTTGGCTGGGCGGCGGGCGGCTTCGCCATGACTGCGGCGCTGGTTGGCGGTATTGGCCTGCAGGCCCAATCGATCGCCGGCCACAATTCCCGGGCACCTGTGAATTATGCAGCGGACCGGATCGAATTGCAGGACCGCCAGAACCGGGTCGTCCTGTCCGGCAACGTCGTGATCGACCAGGCCGGCTTGCGGGTCCAGTCGGCCCGCACGCTGGTAAATTACGACGACACCGGGGAATTGCGAATCGATCGGATCACCGCTTCGGGCGGCGTCGTCCTGACTCGCGGAAACGAACGCGCAAGCGGCGATGTCGCGATCTACGATTTCAACCGAAGGATCATAACCATGGCCGGGAATGTCCGGCTGCGACGCGGCAGCGATACCCTGAACGGCGGCCGCTTGGTAATCGACTTGCGTTCCGGGCTATCGAGCGTGGACGGTCGGGCATCCGGCAGCTCGGTGGCCGGTTCCACCGAAGGCAGCACGGGCCGCGTGACCGGCAGTTTCTCGGTCCCGCAAGACGACGAAAGCGAGTGAAACCCGCTCGCGAAGTCGGTGCCTAGTAAGCGTTTTCGTGCCGCAACACCCAAATCGTCCTGAACAGGATGGCCACGTCGTGGCGCAGCGACCAGCTGGAGATGTATTCGAGGTCGGATTGGAGCCGGTCGGTCAGATCCTTCTCCTGCTCGGTTGCGCCCCGATGCCCGCGCACTTGCGCAAGACCGGTCAGGCCCGGTTTGAGCGAATGGCGTTTCCAGTAGCGGCTGTCGACCTCCCAAAACAGCTTGCTGTTCGCCCGGCTGCCCAGGGCATGGGGACGCGGTCCGACAACCGACATGTCGCCGCGCAGGACGTTGACCAGCTGGGGAAGCTCGTCGATGCTGGTGCGGCGGATAAACGCCCCGATCCGGGTGATCCGGTCATCGCCGCGCACAGTTGAGCGGTTCCCGTCCTGATCGAGCCTTTCTTCGCGCATGCTGCGGAACTTGAGCATATCGAAGAATTGGTTCCCGCGCCCCAGTCGGCGCTGGACGAACAGCACGGGACCGCCGTCCTCGAGCTTGATCAGCAAGGCGACGATTGCGAGGAGCGGGGACAGGACGATCAGCCCGGCCAGCGCGGCAGTGAAATCGAACGCACGTTTGGAAATACGCGCGCGCAAACCGAGCGGACCGGTCGATACGACCAGCGTGGTTCGTTCCTGTCCCTCATAGCGATGCACGCCGACCGCGCCGAGTGTGTGTGCAGGCTCGCTCACGATTTCCCCGTAGACACCCGTCGACTTGAGCAGAAACGCCCACGCCTCGCGCCGCTCGCGCGGGCAACTGACGACCACCTGGTCCTGATTGCGCAGCAGCTTCCCCAGGCGATCGAGCATAAAGGGATCGTGACTGGTCGGATCCAGTTCGTATTTCGCGGCCGAAATCGTGGTGCACTTTTCGAGCGAGAATGTCGGTCCACCGTCATTGATCACCAACTGGTTGCGAACGCGGCCTTCCCAAAAGCGTTCAATGATGATCGGCACCAACCGTCGGAACGTAACCAGAGCCAGCGCCGCAAGCAGCAGGCCCAGGGTCACCGAAATGCGCGAGAACTGAGCGTTCGATTTGGTGTAGAACGCAACGAAGTTGATCAGGCCCGCCGAGATTGCGAGGGCGATCAGCGCCTTCCGGGCAGCGAAAATCCAATCGCTCAGCGCTCTCACGCAGTAGGTCGAATTGTAGAGCGCAATGGTGAAGAACACCGGAAGCATCGTCTGCGCCGCCAACATGGAGCGCTTTTCCCACCACACGCCTTCATAGATCAACGATGCGAGCGCAAAGCCAAGGTGCAGGAGCACCGCGTCGATCAGCAACATTAGAATGTATGCGCGAAGCCGCCGCCTCTCGCGAGACGGTGCGATCTTGCGTTCGACCAGATCGGGCTCGACTGCCTTAAGCAATGGCCCCGGTTGGGTATTCATGCAGCGCGGTTCCTCGTGGCTCGACCCACGTAGTATTCCTTAAGCACAGATATACCGCGAAATGCGAATTTTTTGCGTCTGCGAAGAGAGTTTTCCCGATAAATCGACTATCGACGCGCGGCGAACCGAGCGATTTGCGCGAGGTCTTGCGCCAGGAGCAACTCGGCGGCCTGACTGTTCGCGAGCAAAGTGCGATGCAATTCAACCAGGCGCGGAACCAGTCGATCGAGCTTGGAACGGCTCCACCGCGCGAGTTGTTGCCGGATGTCGCGCTCCTCGCGCCAGAAGATCCCGAGCTGCGCCTTTTCGCCCTTGCCGAGATTGTCGAGCGACCCGCGCGGCCCCAATTTGGCGCTGATCTGCACCAGTTGGGCCGCCCGTCTCTCCAGCGCCAGCAATAGCCCGACCGGGTTGAGGCCAAGCTCGCGCATCCTGCGGATTTCGCGATCGAGGCGCCCCAATTCCCCACCCATCACCGCGTTCACAAGCGGTTGGAAGCCGTCTTCTTCGGTCGACGCGCCGATCTCGTCATAGTCTTCGAGCGAGGCGGTCTTCGGAGCTTGCGGATCGGCATCGCAATAGAGGGCGAGTTTGGTAACTTCGGATTGCGCAAGCCTGACATCCAGCCCGGCTCCGCGAGCAAGCCGTTCGGCTAGGTCGCCGCCCAGGCGCAATCCTGCCGCATCCGCCATGGCACGCACGGATGCAGACACCGATTGCAGGTCGGGCGGATAGAACATCGCGACCAAAGCATCGGCGCGCTTCTCGAGAAGCTTGGCCGTGCGCGACTTGTCAGTTGCCGATGTCGCTACGATCAGGACCGGAGCGGCATCGCCGGCACCTGCCTCCCCCGTTTCGATCAGGGCCTTGACTGCGTCATGGGCTTCATCGCCGCTGGCCCTCACAAGGATATGCCGCTTGTCCCCAAACAGTGATTCCGAACGCGCTTCGTCGCCGAGCATGGCCGGATCCCTACGCAAATCGGACCCCACTACATCGACCCGCTCCCCCGCATCCGGCAGCTTTTCGATAATGGCATTGGCCGCAGCGGAAGCGCCCGCTTCATCAGGTCCACAGAAAAAGAATATCGAAGCCGTGGCGGCGCTGCGCGGTACCCCGCGGGCGAAGTCCCGTTGCGTCGCCTTCACCGACCCGCTGTTCCATCGGTGCGATCGCGCAAAGTCAGCGCAATGCGGGTTGCCATTCGATCGGCGACTTCTTTGGCAAGGTTTTCGAGTGCGGTCTGTTCGGCGGCGATGGTGGCGTATTCGCTGGAAACCACGTCGATTCCGGCATCGGCACCGGCGGTGGCATCGAGCAGGATTTCCCCGGTGGCGAGGTCGATCAACTGATAGCGCGCGCGCAGGATTCGGCGTTCGCGGCTGATCGTGTCGTCGTTGAGGACGCCCAATGCCTCAAGCGCATCGTCCAATCTCACGTCGAGCCGGTAGGCGGGAGACCGTTCTCCTGCGACCCCGAAGCGATTCTGCAGGGCGTTGCGCACGAGCCAGCCGTCGCGCCCCGGAATGGCCGGGACATCGACTGCTGAGAGACCCTGAGCGACAGAGGAGCTGCTGCCACCTGCATACATCGGCTGGAGTCCGCAGCCCGAAAGCGCGAGCAGCGCAGCCGGGGCCAGTCCGAAAGTGAGAATCCGGACGCGCATCACGTTACGATATTCACCAGCCGGTCGGGCACCACGATCACCTTGCGGATCTCCGCTCCATCGAGCGAACGCTGGACCTTCTCGCTAGCAAGCGCAAGCGCTTCGAGGTCTTCCTTGGGCGCTCCCTTGGGCGCAGTCAGCGTATCGCGCAGCTTGCCCTTGTGCTGGATGGCGATGGTCACTTCGTCTTCGATCAACATAGCGGCATCGTGGACGGGCCACGCGGCGTCGGCGATCAGGCCGCTTTCGCCCATCTTCGCCCAAGCTTCCTCGGCAAGATGCGGCATCATCGGGCCGACAAGATGCAGGATCGTGCGGATCGCAAAGTTACGGCTTTGGCTGGGTTTGGCCTTTTCCGCCGCGCCGGTCAGCTCGTAGATGCGCGCGACCGCTTTATTGAAGCTCAGCGCCTCGATATCGTCCGCCACCGCGACGATCGTCTGGTGCGCCTTGCGGGCGAGGGCCTTGTCTTCGCCGGTCGCGTTCGTATCGAAACTGTCGAACAGACGCCAAAGCCGCTGGACGAAGCGCCAGCAGCCTTCGATCCCGGCTTCGGACCACGGCAGGTCGCGCTCGGGCGGGCTGTCGGACAGCATGAACCAGCGCACCGCATCGGCGCCGTACCGGTCGATGATATTGTCGGGATCGACGACGTTTTTCTTCGATTTCGACATCTTGACGACGCGGCCGGCGTCCACTCGCAAGCCTGTCGACTTCTCGATCCAACCATCGCCTTGCTTTTCAACTTCCTCGGGAGCCAACCAAGCTCCAAGACGACCCAACTCCTCCAATGTGTCGATCGGGTTGTTGTCGCTCAATTGATAGGTCTCGTGGGTCACCATCCCCTGAGTGAACAGCGCCGCAAAAGGCTCCTTCACCTCGAGTTTGCCGATATGCGCCAGCGCGCGGGTCCAGAACCGGGCGTAGAGCAGATGCAAGATCGCGTGCTCGATCCCGCCGATATACTGGTCAACCGGCAGCCACTTGGCCACTTCCTCGGAGTCGAACGGCGCATCGCCGGGCTGGCTGGCGAATCGCAGGAAGTACCACGAGCTGTCCGCGAAGGTGTCGAGCGTATCCGTCTCGCGCTCGGCCTTGCCGCCGCATTTCGGGCAGTCGACATGTTTCCAGGTCGGGTGGCGCACCAAAGGGTTGCCGGGTGTCTCGAAGTCGATGTCATCGGGCAGGACGACCGGCAATTGGCCTTTCGGCACCGGTACGACGCCGCAGGTATCGCAATGGATGAACGGTATCGGCGTGCCCCAATAGCGCTGGCGCGAAATGCCCCAGTCGCGCAGCCGCCAGACGGTTGTGCCCTCGCCCCAGCCGCCGTCTTCGGCGCGCCTGATGACTTCGGCCTTGGCATCCTCGACGCTCATCCCATCGAGGAAGTCGGAGTTGACGACCACGCCGTCGCCCGGTTCGGCCTCCCCCGCCATCGGCGCATTGGCCTGCGAGACATCGCTCGCAACGACGCGCGCGATCGGCAGACCGTACTTGGTCGCGAACTCGAAATCGCGTTGGTCGTGGCCGGGAACGCCCATCACCGCGCCGGTGCCGTAATCCATCAGCACGAAGTTGGCGATGAACAGCGGCATCGC
>JASJDE010000179.1 GCA_030065195.1 Erythrobacter sp.
CCTATGCCGAGGCCGGCGGCAATTTCTTCGATACCGCCGACCTCTACACCAACGGCAATTCGGAGCGGATGCTGGGTCGCTACATCAAGGATGCCGGCATTCGCGACAAGGCCGTCATCGCGACCAAGTTCAGCTACAACGCCGAGCCTGGAAATCCCAATGCCGGCGGAAACGGTCGCAAGAACAT
This sequence comes from Erythrobacter sp., assembly GCA_030065195.1. Taxonomy (GTDB): domain Bacteria; phylum Pseudomonadota; class Alphaproteobacteria; order Sphingomonadales; family Sphingomonadaceae; genus Erythrobacter. The sequence goes on from JASJDE010000179.1 coordinate 188, forward strand.
CATGCGCGCGGTCGAAGGATCGCTTGAGCGCTTGGGGACCGACTATATCGACCTCTACATCCTCCACACCTGGGACCGCGTGACCCCGGCCGAAGAGGTGATGCGAACGATGGACGACCTCGTGACATCGGGCAAAGTCCGCCATGTCGGCCTGTCTGACGTGCCCGCTTGGTACGCCGCTCGCGCGCAGACGATCGCCGAGTTTCGTGGCTACGAAAGGCTTTCGGCGCTGCAACTCGAATACAGCCTCGCCGAACGCAATCTCGAAGACGAGTTCACCGATCTCGCGACCCAGCACGGCATGGGGATCATGGTGTGGAGCCCACTCGCGTCGGGCCTGCTTTCAGGCAAGTACAAGCCGAGCGAGGGCACAGCGTCGGGCGAAGGCCGGCTCGCCACAACCGCAGGCTCGGGCAATCCGGCGTTCGAGAAGTTCACTGACCGCAACTGGGCGATCGTCGCCGAACTCGAAGCGGTCGCGAAGGAACTGGATCGTTCGATGGCGCAGGTCGCGGTCAACTGGGTCGCCAACCGCCCCGGTGTTGCCAGCGTATTGGTGGGTGCCACCAAGGTCGGCCAGATGCGGGACAATCTCGGCGCGCTCGATTTCGAGATTCCGACCGAACTTCTAGCCCGGCTTGATGAGGTCAGCGCGCACGAAAGCCGTTTCCCCTATAGCTTCTTTGCACCCGACATGCAGGCGATGCTTCAAGGCGGAGTGCCGGTCGGGTCCAAACCGGCACACTACTATCCCGACCAATTGATGGCAGGCGAAGCCGCTGGGGTCGGCGAAGACTGATTGGCCAGGCCGGCGACGCCCCGGACTCAATCGCGAGTTCGGGGCGTCTTGCCTCCTCAATCCTCCATGAACAGTCCCAGCAGACACACCGCCAGCAGCAACGTCGCCAGCACGCCGGTCCCGCCTGCCAGCGGAATATCGCCCGTCACGCCGCGCCCGGCGGCCATCGAGAGGGTGTTGGCAACCATTGCGATCACACCCACCGCAGCGGTCAGCGGACCGATCACTTTGCCGCCCGCCTGCAGGCAGGCCATGCCGAAAACCACGGCGGCCAAACCCAGCAGGATCTTCGCGGCGTTGTAGACCATGAAGGAGAACGCGACGATCGCGCCGGCCGCAGGCGCGGTCGCCTCGACCGCGGTCGCCACTTCGCGGAACGGCACGAACATGGTCAGGCCCACGCCGACCTGGACGACATTCAGCACCGCGCTCATCGCGATGGCCGAAAAGCCCAGAGTAAAACGCTTGGCTTCGACCAATGCCGATCCGGCAAAGGCGGCCAGCAGCGTGAAGAGCAGACCCTCGGTGCCCCACAGCATCCCGCGCGGGGGAGAGAATTCGACCAACCCCTCTTCCCTGGCGATGTAGATTCCGGTGTAGATTGCTTGCGTCAACGCCGCTGCAATCAGCAGGAATGCAATGATCTGGACGGTGCGTTTGAGTGTGAATTCCATTAGGAAAGACCCCTGATTGGTGAACTGCAACAATCGCTGTTCGCTTCGCCCTAGCGCAAGGTTACTCGCAAATGAACGAAACTTGGCGACCGGTGCGAATGGCCGCGGGAAGCGAGATCGACTGACCCAGCTCTATCGCCTCGATGCCAGTGCCGCCGAGATTGCGGAGCGTTTCAAGGCGCGTCCGGGCGACGATCCGTGGCAAGGCGGCTATGTCGCGCCGCAAAGATTTGCGCCGATCGTCACCGCAGGACGCGAGTTCATCGCCGGGCCGCGCCCGGCCGGAGGGCGGCTGCAACCGCGCATCGTCCCGCGACTTTGGGGCGTCGCTCCTCCCCCGGCGGCAGACGATCCGATGCGGCGGGTGACGACTGTGCGCAATCCCGACAGTCCGTTCTGGATCGGAAACTTGCGCAACAGCGAGTTTCGCTGCCTGATCCCGACTACTTCCTTCATGCTGTGGGGGAGCGAGACAGACTACGAAGGTCGGCGGCTCAGGCACTGGTTTGCGGCACCGGGTGAGGCGATCTTTGCCATGGCGGGCGTGTGGAAGGACGAGGAAGTGCCCGGTTTCGCGCTGCTAACGCAGGATGCGCGCGGCGCTCTGACTGAGCTTGGCTGCAAGACAATGCCCGTAGTCCTTCCCGACGATGAAGGCGCGCGGCAGACCTGGCTGCATGGCGGATGGGATGCGGCCGAAAGGCTGGTCAAGAACGGTGGAGAAATCCAACTCGTGGACCGCGATACCGAGTGAGCCGAATTGCTTGCCGGTGCAAACGGCAGCAGCATGATCGAAACTCAATACTGCAATATCATCGGCATGTGATCGGACCCCGTCCCGACCTTGATCTGGAATCCTTCGAGAGAGTCATAGAGAGGCCGACATCTAGCTCGATACTTCGGGACATTGGTGAGAGCGTAGTCGAGTATCTTGTTGCTGATGCGAGTGCCCTTCTTGTTGATCCGGGTGCCGTCTCCCTGGGGTGGCGCAATGATGCACTCTTCGGGAACGCCGTACTTTTTCACTTGTTCGGGCTCGGCATTGAGGTCGCCGAAAAGCAAGAACGGTCGCTGCGGACTAAGCTTACACAATTGCTTGAAATTCTTGGCCACCGCCTGCCCGTTGCCTCCCGACGGAGCATGCCAGAACAGGCAGGGAATACCACCTATTTGTATACCCATGATCGCCCTTGGACTTCTGAGTGTCTCCACATTGATGTGCTTGAGCTTCTTCTTCACCCCCCTGTGGAAGTACGAATAGCACTTCAGGCCGTCGGTAATCCTTCCCACTCTTGAGCTCTGCGCATCGAAGCTGGTTGACGTCACTTCGCAAAAGAATGTGTGTTTGCATTGATAGAGCCCAATTCTCAGATCACGCAGAAGCTTCGCTTTGCGGACCTTTGACGCGTATCTCTGTCCCTCCCGCTCCACGATGTGATCGCTGTGAATCTCGCGCTCCAAGAGCCTATCGATCTTTGTGTCTTTTCTCCCAATCGATCTACGCATTGCGCGTGTCGCCACCCCGATCGCCTTGCTACGCTTGCGCGTCGCGGTTTGCGACCTCAGAGCTCCATCTAAGAATTGTTTGTGATATTCGGCGATGTCGAAGGCATGGTCCGATGCACCTTCGGTGTTCCAGAAGACCAGCTTGACCATGATTTCTCCCCCCAACCGCCATCGGCAACAAATGACTTCACTTTCAAAGGATTCTGCCTCGCAGGCCAGTTTGCGCCACCCCGCTACAAGCCTATCACCGTCTCCTGCGCCGCCAGTGAAAACGTGCGCTTGTCCGCCGCGCTCGGCAGCAGATCGTTTCGCACCGCGCGGAACCTGTCGAGATCGGAACCATAGGACTTGGCCAATCTCCCACCGGTGAGATCGTGGAATTTGCCCCAGTGCTGGGTGTAGGGAATGTCGGCATCGTCGAACGCGCGGCGGACATGCTCGACCACCGCATGGGTGTTGACCGAATTCAGCCCGTCCATGTCGATAACGCAGCTCGGATCGTAGCGGGTGAAGGCGAGATAGCCCGGCGATTTCTGGACGAAACGGCAGGCGAAGGCGATCGGCGCCGGGCCGAAACGGGCATGAGTCGCCAGCGCGAGATCAAGCGCCTCGTCGCACCGTGCCGCAGGCACCGCGACCGATATCCCGGCGGTCTTCGCGCGCGGCGTCGTGAAATTGAAGATCTCTCCCCACGTGCCGATCTTGTCGCGGTAGAGCTTGAGCTGGAGCTTGAAGATCTCGGTGGTGACTAGCGGCGTCAGAGGGTCGAGCACATCGAGCAATTTGCCTACGAAGCCGGGCAGGTCGTAGGCCGGGCCCCAGCGTCCCTGAAGCCGGTAGTCGATCGTGTAGGTCGGGTCCCATTCCAGTTCGTACATGATCTTGACGCGGGCCGGATCGCCGGGCGCGTGCGGATTGACCACGACCTGGAAGAAGTAGGGCTGCGTGGCGTTCGGCGGGATCGTCACATCGCCGGGAATGTCGAGCGAGGCCGGATCGAGCGTGCGCATCGCGCGCTTGAGCCTGTCATCATAGGGATGTTCGAACTGCGAAGCGCTCAGCAGGAAGATCGGGCGCGTCTCGATCACCACCGAATGGATCACTCCCAGCATTCCCAGGCTCACCAATGCGGCCTCAAACTTTGCATCGTCGCGGGTCAGGACGGCACCGAAACTTTCGGCAAGGCTTTGGGCGACGATCGGTCGCGAAGGACGTTCGAGCCACAGGTTCTGCCCGTCGACCGAAAGCAGTTGGATCGCCACCACTTGGCTCTGGATCGCGCCGTGATCGATCGCCGAGCCGTGCGTTCCGGTCGACATCGCGCCGACGATGGTCTGTCCGTTGCTTGCGCCGGAGGTCGAGAGCGAGCGTCGACGTTTGCGTTCTAGATACTGGTTGATCTCGTGGATCGACGTTCCGCACTGGGTGAGAAGCAGGCTGGCCGGATCGCCCACATAGCCGGGATCGAGCGCGCCCGGGCCCAGCTGCGCCTTGCGGTTCGCCGGCGTTGTGTCGAGCAACCACGCATCCTGCTGCGCTGAAACCTGCGAAAACGACCAGTTCGCCCCCATCGGCCTGATCGTGGCACCGGCTGCCCGCGCCTGTTCGATCAGGTCGAGCACCAGCTCCGCCGAGCGCTTGAAGGTCGCCGGGCGCAAGGATCCCGACGCCGGGCGCAGCTGGTAGTAATGCTCCGCATCGACCGCATAGGTGCGGTGCCAATTGGTCCACGCAGTGTTGGGAACGGGTCTTAGCTCGGGTTCAGTCCCCATCGGTCGCTGCCCCGCCCGTTTCCGCACCGCCCAGGGTTGGAACCTCGGGATCGGCTTCCTTGGCGCAGACATACTCGATTTTGGTCGACTGATATCCGCCGAGTGTGATGGTGCTGAGCAGGTCGCGAAAGAAATTGCGTTTCACAAAGAGATCGGCGACGCCGTTGCTGTCGCATTTCAGGATGGCATTCTTCGCCACAGCCCCGCCGAAACTCTCAACCTCGGCTTTCTGAAATGTGCCCTCGCGAACCGGAAGCTCAAGCTGAAAGTGATGGGTCGTGCTGCACCCACTCAATACTAGCGCCGCCAAGAGTACCCGATTTCTTGAAAACACCGCGGCCATTACACGCTCTCCCGACAATGGGAAAGCTAGTATACTCTATTGGAGGGCCAAGCTCAATTTCGCCGCGTTTTCCAGCTATTTCATTTACTTCGGGATACTTCTATTCACTTCTGGGGCACTTGAGCAATGGCTGCACCCTGGCCTTCACCGTTGAAGTACTGCCAGCCGCTTCCTTCAAGCCATTCAGGCTCCTGCGCCGGTACATGCATTCCCACTGCGGCCTCAGCGTTGAGGGTTTCCTCGACGAGGGCTTCGGCCTTGTCTTCGCCGAAGAACCAGAAGGGCACTATGGCGAGGCCCGTGCGCGCGCTCGACAGGAATTCCGGATGCGGCCCGAAGAACTCCGTCCCCGGATCCGCATCTCCCAGATGCATGACACAGTGCACCATCGCCTGCCCGCTCGCGGCCGACACCCGGAAGGTGATGTTGTGAACATCGGCATGGCGATCGGGCCAACCCGAATGCGGGGAACGGAATGCTTCGATCCGTGCGCTGCCGATCTGGAAGCTCTCGGCCTGTTCGCCATTGTCGAGAGAAATGGCGGTAATCCGGACGGCAAATGTCGGGTCCCATTCGTCGACCTCGCGCATCCGTTCGATCGCCTGGTTTGGCGCGACCAGCCGCAGGTCGGGCTGCGCGGCCAGCATCCGATTGATGTGCCGGGCGGAAAAATGATCGCCATGGGCGTGGCTGACGAACACTGCGGTGACGTTGTCGTAAGGACTGTCTCCGGCAACGATACGCTCGATCAGCGCTTCGTCCAATTGCTCCAGCGAGCCGAAGTGATTGTCGTAAAGTGGATCGAACAGGAATTTCATTGCCGCATCCGGCGATCCGATCCGGGCTGCCACTCCGGCATTGAGGATCGAGGTGGCGGTGCCCGACCCCGGCTCCGCCGCAGCACGGGGCGACGCTTCGGCCTGGCCTCCTTCTTCGTCGGCGCAAGCCGAAACAATGATCGCGGAGGAAACCGCGGCGGCGAAAATAACGGAGCGATACATGGCGAAAGTGTCACTCAAACGGCACATCAGTGCAACTACTCAGTTGAGACATCGAAGAATGTCGCTGTGATACATTACATTGTCGCAAACACGCCTTTGTGATGCGAATCGCAGGGGCGCGCGACCATGATGTGACAATATTTGTCGCAGTCCCTTTGA
>JASJDE010000180.1 GCA_030065195.1 Erythrobacter sp.
CGAGCAAGACTGTGAGCAGCTCGTTTAGATTGGGAAAGTAGTTATAGACAAGCGACTTGCTGATTCCCGCCTCACGTCCGACCTGATCCATCGAAAGATTGGCAACACCCTCACGCGCGACGATCTCCGCAGCTTTGTCGAGGATCAGGTCGCGACGCTTTTCCGGTGTAAGGCGTGTGCGCTTTCTTTGAACGGTTTCGGTCGACATACGAAAGCCCCTATCACGGTTCAGGCGATCGCGTCAGTGCGAACCAACGCATGCTTTCGATGGACAAGTCCGGCTGCTCGGTACGCTGCTGAAACGCAATCAGATTGCCTTCCGGATCGCGCGCAAAAGCAATCGACCAATCTCCCAGTTCGAAGCTTTCGGTAGCGAATTCCAGTCCTTCTTCCTCGAGCCGCGCCCGAGTGCCAGCGAGATCGGTCACTTCGAAAGCGATGCTGCTGTACCCCACTTCATCGAGCATGCGAGGCGTCTCGCGGAGCGGTGTCGGCGGGTTCGAATAATGCCACAGTTCAAGCTGAATATTGCCGATATCGAACCAGCTGGCGGCAATTTCGATATCGTCGATATCGACCACGTCGTCGAACGTCTTGCGTCGTGTGGGCGGGATTTCCCGCCGTGGGCCATAGCCAAGTACCGTCCGATAGAAGGAGACCATCGCCGGCTTGTCGCCGGTGACGTTGGCGACATGGCTGATCCAGGCCTCGTGTTTCAGCCGCCGCTCACCCATGTAACCCGCCCGCTCGATTAACGGTCGATCGACCTGCTCCATCTCGAGCATCACACCGTCGGGATCGAAGCCATAGGCATAGGTTACGCCGTAGCCGCCAAGATCGACGGGACCCGGGCCGCGCGAAAGCATATCGAGTCCGATATCGAGGAAACGATCGTATTTCGGAGCGTCCGCAGGCGACTGCCAGCAGACATGCGTATAGCCAGGACCTGTTGGAGGTCGGCGATTGGCGGCGGCCACACCATCGGGATCGATGTCGATGAGGCGAAGGAAGACGGTCGGCGTTCGCACCAGCGCCAGTTCGATTTGGCCGGTCCGCTTTGCGAGAATGGACGAGGGTATGGAACTCGCCTCAAACAGCCGGCGATCGATCAGTTCGAAGGGAACCGCTGAACCGTAGAAAGCCAATGTGGCATCGATGTCGGAGACGGTGATCGATACATTGTGCACGCCTCGGATGGCATCGGGTGCTGCGGTGGAGTTGTCGATAGCGTCGATCGCCTTCTCGCTCACGTCCCCGGCGGCGACACAGCTGGCCAAGAGCATCGCCATAAAGACAGCGAAAAGTGCGCTCGGCTTCACGAGCCAGCCCTGACTCGATAGACCAGCAAGACGTTGCCAGGTATTTCGCCAAACTTGTCATAGCCGGAATTGACGATCACCATTCCACCCGCAATGACGACTCCAGCGCTGTCGATGGTCCCCCCTTTGGCCTCGACTTTGTTGACCGTTTCGAACGTGCGGTTGGTTTCCCTGCTCCACAAGACCGTTCCGTCGTTGCTCGAATAGGCAATCAGGCGGCCATTATGCGCGCCCGCAAAGACCGCTCCGGGAATTGCCGAAAGTGGAGCGGACAAAGCCGTCATGCATTTGTAAGCCGCCTCGCTGCATGTCGGCGGCTCAATACGTGACCACAGGGCCCGGCCGGTAGCTGGATCGAATGCATGAATGCCCGGTCGTGGCGGTCCTTCGGCAAATCTGTTTCCAGGCGTGTCCGCTATGCCGACCCACAACGTGTTGCCGTCGCTAGCCATGCCCCAATGGATGCCGCCATTGAAGCCGCCCATACCCGCGCGTTCGCGCCAGATTACTTCGCCGTTCCTGTCGGGATCGAGGCCGAAGATTTCGCCCGACTTCTGCCCGGCTAGCAGGATCTCTCTACCATCGGACAATTCGACCAGCATCGGTGGCGCCCCGAAGTCGAAATCCGGTCCGTCTTCGCTGGGGCAATTGGGCCTCGGTTCGCGTCCGCAAGCTGCATTCCATGCGTCGCCTGGAGTCGCCTGCATGGCCCAGCGTTGGCGACCGGTGGCAAGGTCGAGCGCAACTATGGCATCGCTGTTGCCGTTCGCGGGTGACGAGTAGTTCTCACCGGTACCGACATAGAGCAGCCCACGTTTCTCATCGACGGTGGGTGTCGACCAAACCGGCGCTCCGCTCGGGGCGAGGATGTCCGAGCCCGCGCTGGTCTTACCGACCCTTGCAGGCTGGTCGACCGAATGCCAGCGCCACTTGGGCTCTCCGGTCGACGCATCGAGTGCAGTCACGCCGCCACGAAATGTGCAGCAGGCATAGTCGTCTATATAGGCGCTGACGATCTCCGTCGACGACATCGGCACGAACAGCGTTCCGTCGTGCATGGCGAGGCTTCCCGTGATTGTCCCGTCGGGATGGTCTTTGACCGATTTCGTCCAACGCAATTCGCCGCTCTTCGCGTCTACGGCGTGAACGGTTGCTTCGAAGTCGCCGAAATAGAGGGTCTTGGGCAATCCGTCGTTGTCAGTCGCAATGATCGGAGCGTTTCGGACTTCAGCTCCCGCTTCGTATGTCCACCACGCACAGCCGGTCTGCGTGTCGATTGCATAGACACGGCCCGATTGGCTGCCGGTGAAGATTGCCTCCCTGGTAACCGCGGGCTGGGAACGCGCGCGCTGAGCACCTGGAAATCCGAAGGCAAACGCCAGTTCGAGCTCTGGAATGTCAGAGACGGAAAGACCAGAATTTTCGGCATTCTGAAAGCGCGCGTTGCGCGCCGTCGCACCCCAACGGTTCCATAGAGGCGAACCCGAAAACTCGAGTTCGCCATCGCAATAGTCGACGGCGACATTCGCGCCTGCAGCTTCGTCGCCCAGATATTGAGACAATAGGATCCTGTCGATCCGCGCAAGGGCGGAGCCCTGCTCCTTCATCACACCGGTATTGAGTGCCTCCAGGATTGCCGCGGGGCTGAGGCGCGCCAGTGCCGAACGATCCGGCGCACCAGCGACATTCCCTTCATGGCAGCTGGCGCAATTGCTGGAATAGAGCGCTTCTGCGTGGGCCGCTTGCCCGCTGACCCGATCGTCGGCAATTGGCTCATTGTCCACTTCCGCGCACCCAATCGCGCCCAGAAAGGCAAAAAATGGAACGATTCGACGCATTCTCCAACCTCTATTGACTAGTCATACAATAGCGGTTGCCCGTGTCAATCGCGGCAGCGCGGGTCGGCACCCGGGCACTGGGAATTGCGCACAGAGCCCAATCATCCCGATGGCTTCAAGCTGCGGCTTCGAGTGTCCATTTCCGATCGAGCATGGCGAGTATTGTCGACCAACCCGCCGGCTTGCCGATTTCCCACCCCTGCGCATAGTCACAGCCAAGAGCGGCAAGCGACAGCAGAGTCTCTGCATCCTCCACTCCCTCGGCAACGATTTCAAAGCCCAATGCGTGGGCAAGCTCGATGGTCGATTGCACCATTATGCGATCCTTGTGATCCGAAACCAGATTTCGCACAAAACTCTGGTCGAGCTTGATTTCCTGTGCCGGGAAATCCTGCAGGTAATTCAACGATGCCTGGCCCGTGCCGTAGTCATCGATCGATATGCGCGCGCCCGCGGACGACAGGGCATCGAGCGAGGCGCGTGCCGCGTGTGAATCGACCAAGGGGGCACTCTCGGTGATTTCGAAGGTAATCCCACCATTCTCGCGGGCATTGCCTTCGTCCAGAAGGGCAATTGCGGATTTGATGAATTCCGGATCCGACAGCAGCTGGGCCGACACATTGACTGCCAGATTGATGGTCCGACCGCTCTCGGCCGCTTCGCCTCGTCGATCGATGGCTTCGCGCAATACGAATAGGGTGAGATCTAGGATCCTGCCCTTGTCTTCGAGTATGGGGATGAAGTCGGCTGGCGATATTCTTCCAAGTTGCGGACTGTTCCAACGCACTAAACATTCACCGGCGACGATTGCCTTGTCCGATAGCCGCAGCTTGGGCTGGAACAGAACGGTAATCGCGCCATTCGACAATGCATCGTCGAGCTCGCCAAGCAATCGTTGCCGGAATTGCGTCTCCTCATGCAGAGCTCTCGCGTTTGAGGACCAACCAAGCCCGCGCTGGCGTGCCGTTTCCGATGCCGTTTCCGCATCCTCGACGGATCCTGCGGCATAGCCGAAATGGACACCGAGGCGCAGCCGTTCAGCGGCAATCTCGAAAGGTGAGGTGAAGACCGCTCGCGCTGCCGCGAAAGCGTCATCGGGGTCTTCTCGATGGTCGCTCGATAGGAACCAGCCGAAAAGCCCGCTGTCCAGACGATAGACCTCGTCGACATCCGTCATGAGACGCAGCCTCCTGGCGATGGCGCGGTCAAGTTCGGCGACATACTCGTTGCCGACTGCAGTAAGAACTTCGGCAAAGTCGGCAATCCGACAGACTGCGACCATTGCGCCGTCGCGGCGTCCCTGCTCATTCAGCATGGCTCGGCGGTTGGGGAGCCTCGAAGCCGTGTCCGTAAGGCGCTCAGCCTCCAAATTGACAGCACCTGCGATCGCTCTGTGCGCGGCATAATATGTCAACAGGAAGGACAGCGAGCCGGTCCACGCCACATACGGCCAGGCAGCTTGGTCGAATGTCAATGCGACAACGACCAGAATGGTGGCGAGGCCTACGGCAACGAGTCCGCCACTCTCCGCTCCCCTGCCTGCTCGTGCGCGCAGTCCGAGAAACGCTGCCAAGACCAATGCAACCAACCCAAACGGAATCCACTGGCCAATGCTCGACCGCACCCTTTCCTGCAGCAACGTCTCGGCGGCCTGCACTTGAATGACGACGCCGGGTTGCACCCCGAACAGCGCCGTTGGGTAACGATCGAACAGTTCGATCGCAGTGGCGCCGATCACTACCCGGTTGTCGGCAATGGCAGAACGAGGCACGCGACCCTCGACTAGGTCGATGAACGATACGCGAGGGATCGTGCGGATGTCGATCGCTTGGTCTACCCGGAAAGACCGATCGACTTCCCCGCTCGACTTCGCGAGCATGTTGGCCAGGGAAGGCCTTGCGGTCCCATTGGTGGTGGTCCCGTGCGGGTACATGGTAATCTTGCCATCGGGCGAAGGCGAAACATTCACCGAGGCTACGAATGTATTGTCGCGGAATGCCGGTATCGGAAGCGCCTCGGTGATCGTGCGCTGACCTCCTGCTTCGTTGAGTTGTCGGAAGGTCGGGAGGATGGCAGGCTGATCGATGCTGGCGAAGGCTTGCGCCAGCTTCGCGTCTTCCTCCGGTGACGAGAATGCCGAAAAATCCACGTCGAAAGCGATTTGGGACGCGCCCAGACGATCGAGTTCTTTGATCGCCTTGGCATGGTGCCCGCGCGGCCAGGGCCATTGATCGAGAGCTTCAAGGGAACGGCCATCGATTTCGACGATGACGATCTCCCCCGATGCCGGCGCAAGTCGCATCCGATCTCGCCCGTCTCTTAGGCTTTCTTCGAGGAAGGAAGCAAAACCCGAAAGGATGATGCCGACAGTGATGAGCGTCGCTACCGCGAAAGCGGCCGCGCCGATCTGCGCATCGCGGTTCTCACGCGAGATTCGCGTCAGCCACACTGTCGGTCTCCTGCTGCGCGAAACTGCTCGCTCGAAAGCCGCTCATTATGACCGAAAAGGGTTACCGGGCGGTTTTCGCCAGGAAATGTGACGATTCTCGCAGCGGCTTGCGCGCCGTCGACCGCGTCTCCCGACGCCTAGCCTTTGCCCTTGCCGCGGCCATTTCCGCCACCACGACGGTCATCGTCATCGTCGTCGTCGAAATCGTCTTCATCACCGTCGTCGTCATCCGACCCATCGTCGATGCCAGGTCCTTCGAGGCAGAGGACGCGACCACAAGCTCGGCCATCGCCGTCCCGATTCTCGTCGCGGCCTTCCTCATCGTCGCCGTTGCGCCGGTCAAAGCAGAAATCGCCTAAGCAGAATCCGCCATTTCCACCTTCATCTTCGGCGCCGTCACCCTCGTCGAAAGCAATTTGCGCTACATCGCCGGAACCGCCCGCGTCGATATCGTCTTCGACGCCGCTACCATCGAATTCATCGTTGGAGGCGTTGCTCTTGCCGCGACCTTTACCTTTACCTTTGCCGGGATTGCCTTCATCGTAACGGTCAGGATCGTTCCCGTGGCCGTTATTGCCGTCGTCATCGTCGTCAGTGCCGAAGCCGAGATCGACGCCTTCATCGTCGTCTCCGCCTTTGTCGCTAGCACGGCCCTTGCCCTTGCCCGGATTGCCGTCATCGTAGCCATCGGGATCGTTGCCGTGACCTTTATTGCCATCGTCGTCGAGATCAAGATCGACGTCGGCATCGTCGTCCGTGCCATCGCCGCTTGAGCTTCCAATGCCGCCTGTG
>JASJDE010000181.1 GCA_030065195.1 Erythrobacter sp.
GAATTTATTCCCTTGCCCGAAGTGCCAAAGACGATCAGCAATCCCTGAACGAGAAGTTCGGGAGAGAAAGATGGATTATTCGGGTAAGGTGGCGTGGATCACCGGAGCCTCTTCGGGGATTGGCGCAGCACTGGCGCGCGATCTCGCCTCGCGCGGTGCACATGTTGTGTTGTCCGGACGGGACGAGGAAAGATTGGCTGAAGTCGCCGCCGATTGCGGCGAGACGCTGATCCTGCCCTTCGATGTTCGCGATGACGCCGCCCTCGCCGACGCAACCGCCAAGGCGATCGCCTGGAAAGACGGCGTCGATCTTGCCTTCGCCAATGCCGGCGTCTCGCAGCGCAGCCGTGCGCTCAAGACCGACATGCAGGTCTACCGCGACATTATCGACATCGATCTCACCGCCCAGATCGCCTTCTCGCAGGGGCTGATCGGCCATATGGCCGAGCGCGGATCGGGCGCCCTCGCCTTCATCTCTTCGATCGCGGGCAAGGTCGGCGTGCCGATGCGCACCGCCTACAGCGCGGTGAAATTCGGCCTCGCTGGCTATGGCGATGCGCTGCGTGGAGAGCTCTCGCAGACCGGCGTCAGCGTCCACGTGATCTATCCCGGGTCGGTTGCCACCGATGTTGCTCGGAATGCTCTGGTTGCGGACGGATCCAAACGCGGGCGCTCCGACAAGGTCATCGACGAAGGCATTCCGGCGGCCGATGCGGCCAAGGCGATGCTCGACGGCATCGCAGCCGGCGAGCGCGAAATCATTGTCGCGCAGGGCATGGAAGCGGGCATGGGCGAGATGCGCCGTACGCCCGATGCCCTGTTCGACCAGGTCGCAGCCATGGTCGCTGGGGGATACATGGAGCGGATGGAAGAGGAAGGCTGATCGCGATGGAACAGAAACGCGTCAACCTCGCCAACGGCATCCATCTCGACGTCGTCGATGAGGGGCCGGTCGATGCGCCGGTGCTGATCTTCCTGCATGGCTTCCCCGAAAGCCACCGCACCTGGCGTCACCAGATCGCCCACTTCTCGGACCGCTATCGCTGCATCGCGCCCGACCAGCGCGGCTATCGCGGATCGTCGAAACCGCAGGAAGTCGAGGCTTATACACCCGACAAGCTGATCGGCGATATCTTCCTGCTCGCAGACGCGCTCAATGTCGCCAAGTTTACCATCGTCGGACACGATTGGGGCGGTGCGATTGCCTGGGGCGTCGCGCTCGGCGGCCAACACATGCGGGTGGAGCGCGCGATCGTCGCCAACGCGCCGCATCCCGCGATATTCGGCAAGCTGCTTTACACAAATCGCGCCCAGCGCGAGGCGAGCCAATATATTCGAGGCTTCCGCGACCCCGCCAACGATGCCCTGGTCAAAGATCATGGGTTGACGGGATTGCTGTTGAAGGAGGTCAAGTGGGACCGGCCCGAAGCGATGGAACCGGCTGAACGCGACCAGCTCCTGCGCGATTGGCAGAATCGGGACGCGGCGTTCGGCATGCTCAACTATTATCGTGCCAGTCCGATGCAGGTCCCGACCATGGACGAGCCGTTCGAACTGCCTGCAGGATTCTCACCACCGGAGCTGCCCAAACTGACCATTCCGACATTGGTGATCTGGGGCATGGATGACTTGGCGCTGCCGTCGGACAACCTTGACGGGCTGGACGAGATCATCGAGCCGCTCACGATAGAGCAGATCCACGATTGCGGCCACTTCGTCCCGTGGGAAGCACCGGAAAAAGTCAATGCGGCGATAGACAAATTCCTGCAATCTTAAGATCGTATGTCCGAGGAACTCGGACAAGGAGACCCCCCGCATGAGTGAAGACAACACAGTTCGCGGTCGCGACGTGACCAAGACCTACACGACCGAACAGAATATCCAGAAGCTCGAGCGGCTGGTCGAGGCCCTGCGCGAGAACAAGGCATTCGAAATCCAGGTCGACAATGAGCGACTCTACATCCCAGCCGGCACCGAGTTTTCGATCGAGCACGAACAGGAAGGCCCGATCCACGAACTGGAATTCCAGTTCCGCTGGCGTGAGGACGGCTAGGTCTGCCTAGCGGGCAAGCGCCCGCCTGATACCGAACTCGCGGCGGATTTCCGCGACCCGCATGGATCGATAGGCGGCGTTGTCGGACCAGCGCCATTTCTTGCTTAGTTTGCGCGATTGCCACGCGATCCGGAAATAGTCCGGTACCCCGCGGAAATAGGCTTTGGTGATGGCCCACCAGCCGATCTCGTCGATCAGAGCCTTCTCCTCGGGCAAGTCGAAGAATTCGCCGATGTCACGACGCGAAATATCGGTGCCGAACAGGGTCCAGCCATCCGCCTGCGCTTCCTGGCGAATGCTGGTGTCGAGGCCGAACAGCACATGCACGATGTCGTGCCGTTCGAAATGCATCTGTGCTTCCTTGCGCATATCACGATACTTCGCGTCGAGATCATGCTCCTGGCGAAACGTCGCCAACGCCTCATCCAATGTAAGATCGGAATAGGGAAGTCGGTCGGTCATGCGCGAGACATAGTCATTTACGTTGCAAATTGCAACCTTAAGTTACTCCTTCCCACTCGACCCACGCCCCGTGCGGATGCGCGTGCGCCAGCAATGTGGTTTTGCCATCGTCCTCGCCGCCGTTCCAGTAGCGAACCTTCAGCTCGTGCCGGAAGGTTGCGGGATCGGTCTCCAGCGACACCCAGGCCAGCGGCTTGTCAGGCGTGGCCTGCGCTCCCGCTTCGTGGAAAGCGTCCGCAATCGCAGCTTGAGTTTCGGCAGGCATGTATTGCCACATGATGGAATGGAACATTGCGCGCGTGGCGCCCGGCTGTCGCGGCCAGGCCAGGATCTCGCGAACAAACTCGCCCGCGTCCATTTGCACGAGATCGGGGGGATTGGCAGTTGCGAGCGCAATCGCCGCATCGATCCGCTCCATTCGCGCGGGCGCATCGGGCCATACATAGGCTTTGAGCCGCAGGGCGCTGTCGGGATCGGCGAGATCGATCGGCGCTACGTCGCAACCGCGCACGTCAACGATTTCAAACTCGTCCGGAGGTGGTGGCGGAGAACCTTCGCCGCGCCAATCCGGCGCTATCCGCATTGGTGAATCGGGGGGGCCGACATCGGTCCGTCCCAACCTGAAGAAGTAGCGCTCCAACATGGTGTTTACGCCCGCACTCGCGCCCAATTCGAACAGTTCGAAGCGGGGGACCATGCGCTGCGCTAGCCACAACAGCCCCGCCATTATGCTGGCGGACCTTCCCGCCTCGTTCGTTTGCGGTGGACCGTCGAGCCACGGCACAAGCTCGGCATCGTGCTCAGCCACCAATTCGAGCACGATCGCATCGACCGCCTCCTGATCGGTCACTGCCCCGGCATAGACCGGAAGCAGGCGTTGGTCCCTCCCGGTCAGCGCCAGATGGTGCAGTCCTCCCGTCACCCGCAGCGGCATCGCGTCTTTCAGGGTCAGCCCGGCCCACGATGCCATACGCCGACCCAATTCGGTGTCCGTTTCACGGACCCTGGCGAGCGACCTGATCACGCGAGCAGTGCATTCGGCGCCATTCTCGAAGGCATGTTCAGCCTGCCATTCGACTGCGCGTTCAAACTCCTCGATCAACATGATGTCGCCGCTTGCCATTTGTCCTCCCTGCTGATCCGCGGCATTGCCCTTTGCCGGTGCAATGCCTAAGTGCCGCGCGACCATGACAACCGATCGATCCACAGACGCTTTCGGGCCGCTTACATTCGCGGTGCCCAAAGGCCGCATTCTCGATGAAGCGCTGCCGGTTATGGCGCGTGCGGGCGTCGTGCCTGAGGATGGCTTTCACGACAAGTCCAACAGATCGCTTTCCTTTGCGACGACGCGCGACGACATGCGGCTGATCCGGGTCCGGGCCTTCGACGTCGCGACATTCGTGGCGCACGGCGCTGCACAGGTAGGGATCGTCGGTTCGGACGTGATCGAGGAGTTCGACTACGCCGATCTCTACGCCCCGGTCGACCTGGATATCGGGCATTGTCGACTTTCGGTCGCCCGCCTCGCAAACGATACGGGCGAAGAAAGCGGGGCGAGCCATATTCGCGTGGCAACCAAGTATCCGAACCTCACTCGCCGCCACTTTGAACAGCGCGGCATCCAGGCAGAATGCGTCAAGCTCAATGGCGCGATGGAATTGGCGCCATCGCTCGGTCTTGCCCGGCAGATTGTTGACCTTGTCTCCACGGGTACGACCCTCAAGCAGAACGGTTTGGTCGAAACGAGCCGTATCCTGGATATTTCCGCGCGCTTGATCGTGAATCGTGCCGCGCTCAAGACTGATCCGCGCGTCTTCGAGCTGGTGAGTGCGTTTCGGGCAGACGCCGAACAGCGCGACCACGCCCAGGATGCCGCCTGATGGACATCCTTTCCAGCCTCGATCCCGATTTTGAACGGCGCTTCGGACGGATCGTCAATTCGCGCCGTGAATCCGATACCGATGTAGCTGGCGCGGTCACCAGCATCCTCGGCTCGGTGAAAGCGAGTGGCGATAAGGCAATCGTCGAACTTACTCAGCGTTTCGATGGGTATTCGCTCGTCGAAGATGACGATTGGATAATCACCGCTGATCGTTGCGGTGAAGCCTATGACGCGCTCGACGGCGAACTACGCGAAGCTCTCGACCTCGCGGCCGAACGCATCCGAGCCTATCATGAGGCGCAGCTGCCCGAAAACCGCGACTACACCGACGATGCCGGAGTTCGGTTGGGTGCGATCTGGCGGCCGGTGGACGCCGCAGGCCTTTACGTACCGGGCGGCCGGGCGGCCTACCCCTCATCGCTGTTGATGAACGCAATCCCAGCACGCGTGGCAGGCGTCGAGCGATTGGTCGTCACCACCCCTACCCCCAAAGGTCAATCCAACCCGCTTGTCCTCGCCGCCGCCCACATCGCCGGGATCGATGAGATTTGGCGGATCGGCGGGGCCCAGGCCGTAGGTGCGCTCGCTTACGGGACCGACAGGATTGCCTCGGTCGATGTGATCACTGGCCCGGGCAACGCCTATGTCGCCGAAGCCAAGCGCCAGCTCTATGGCGTGGTCGGGATCGACATGGTTGCCGGGCCAAGCGAGATCCTCGTGATCGCCGACGGTGAGAACGATCCCGACTGGATCGCGGCCGACCTGCTGAGCCAGGCCGAACACGATCCCACTTCGCAATCGATCCTGATCACCGACGATGCCGGATTTGCCGCGCAGGTCGAAGACTGCGTGGATGTTCAGCTGAGCCAGCTGCCAACCGGTAAGACGGCCAAGGCAAGCTGGGACGCCCACGGTGCCATCATCGTCGTCAACGATCTGATGAGCGAGGCTCCACCACTTGCGAACCGGCTTGCAGCCGAACATATCGAACTGGCCATCGAGCAGCCGGAATCCATGCTGCCGCTGATCCGCCACGCGGGCAGCGCGTTCCTGGGCCGGATGACGCCGGAAGCCCTTGGCGATTACGTTGCCGGGCCCAACCACGTCCTGCCGACGGGTCGCCGCGCGCGCTTCTCGAGTGGCCTGTCGGTGCTCGATTTCATGAAGCGCATGAGCTTCATCGAGGTCGGCGACGGTGCATTTTCGGCAATCGGTCCTGCCGCCGCCTCTCTGGCCCACGCCGAGGGACTGCCCGCCCATGCCAAATCCGTGGAGCTACGGATCAAATGAACACTCCTGCCCGATCCCAAGCCCGCTCGACGGCACGGCTTGCCGCAGTCCAGGCGCTGTACCAGCAGCAGATGGAAGGCACGGCACTAAGCAGGTTGCTCGACGAATTTCACCAGCATCGCCTTGGACGCGAGGTGGACGACGAGGATCACGAAGGCGAAGTCTTTGCCGATGCCGAAGTCGATTTCTTCGACGATCTGGTGCGTGGAGTCGATTCGCGTCGCGAGGAGATCGATTCGATCTTGGTCGCGAAGCTTGCTGATGGTTGGACCCTCGCTCGGCTGGACAAGACGATGTTGCAAGTTCTGCGTGGCGGCACATACGAATTGCTCGCCCGCGCCGACGTCCCGAAGGCAGCGGCAATCAGCGAGTATGTCGACGTAGCCAAGGCATTTTTCGATGATCGGGAAGCGAAATTCGTGAACGGCATCCTCGATGCAGTCGCGCAGCAAGTGCGCAGCTAGAAACAAACAATAGCGTCCGGCATTGTTGCATATTGCTCAATTTACTTGCGCGGAATCCTGAGTAGGTTGCGTGCGGGATAAAGTTTGGGACAGTTAGGCATCGATGAACGAGATGGATTTTCTCGCAGGCTTGCGGGGATTGCCGTTGCATCCGG
>JASJDE010000182.1 GCA_030065195.1 Erythrobacter sp.
GCGTAATCTGACGGCCTAACGGCCTGATCTTACAAAGCTAAAGCGCGGTTGGACCCACCGGGCAACAGAAGCGGATTCCGGGGGCCCGGGGGGGCCTAGCAACAGAACCCCCCACCAACGAATTCGAGGTTTTTTGATCACATTTGCTTTTTCCCGCTGATCCCGGACCGGATCAGCCTGTTCGATTGAGACGCTGCGAAACCTGGGCTTTCGCAGGCGTTTTTGCGTGATCAATTCTCTTTGAAAGCTTCACAATGCAAACCAATCCAATTCGCCCGCTCGCGCGGGACGATCTCGACCGTGTCGGCCATATCGTCGACAGCAACGACATGTTCCCATCGGAAATGTTGGAGGAAATGGCCGCCGCCTATTTCGGCGGAGAAGACAACACGCATCGCTGGATCGTGTTCGACCGACATCGCGTCGAAGGTGTCGCCTATTTCGTTCCCGAACGGATGACGGACGGTTGCTGGAACCTCCTGCTCATCGCCGTCGATCCTGACGCACATGGGCGAGGTATCGGGACCGCGCTGATGCAGTGCGTTGAAAATGTGCTCCGCCAGGAAGATGCGCGAATCCTGCTGGTTGAAACGTCGGGTGTGCCCGATTTCGTCCGTACCCGCGCATTCTACGACGGGCTCGGCTACGAGCGCGAAGCACGCATTCGCGAATATTATGCCGCGGGCGATGACAAGATCGTTTTCCGCAAGGCCCTGAAGTGACCAAAGTGGGCCGGAGTAACCCATTCCGGCCCACAACCGTTGGAGTTCTTGCGAGCCGACGGCTACGGTCTGGTTGATCGATCATCCAGAGGCCCCGCCGAAATGCTGACGAATTCGATTCTCGCTCCGTTGCTTGCGTTTCAGGCTTCAGCCTCTGCTTGCGTTGTTCCCGATCCCCGCTTCACGATGACGACCGAGCCGGAGGAGAATATCGCCGCCGAAGTGTATCTTCCTTGCCCTGAGCAGGACATGGCAGCCCTTGTCGCGGCGTTGATCGAGCGCGACGGAAAGCCGATTGAAACCGAAATGACGCTGCATGAGCGCGATGTCGAAGTGCTCTTGACGGGTCTGTCCGAACCGGGCGGCGATGAAAAGACGGCGGTTCTGCGCCGTGCGATACCGCTCGAAGGGGAGAAGCCCTATGTCTGCCGCGTGCACAAGGCGGAAGCGGGCGACGCTGCCGTCTGGCGCGCGGTGCAGTGGTGCATGACGTTCGTGGTGGGACCGACGAAGACGGTCGAAATCATGCCGCCCGGAGGAACGCCGGAGTAAGGCAGCCTATTCGAATTCGGCGACGGCGGCTTCCTGCGCCCTGATCTCTTTCAGTTCGCGCTCGAGCCGCAGGCAATCGAGAATCTTCGCGCCGGCCAGGAACACCGCGCCGCTGGTCGCCAGAAACAGCAGCTTGCCGCCGATGCCGGGATATTCGACCAGATAGGCGGCTCCGCGCGTCATCGCACCCAGAGCCAGCGCAAATATGATCACATAGGCTTCGAACCGGTTCTTGATTACGAACAGCCTTCCGATCTTGCGCAGCATTGGGTCTCCTTTGCGTTAACCTCTTGCGTAGCAAAGCCTATGCCAACGGCGCGTTGGTGCGGGTCTGCTTGGTTAACGCTTGGAGGAGTGTAAGCGCACCCGACGCCAACCGCCAAACGCGTTAACCTATTTCACCGAGGTCGAGCGCGGCGAGCAGTGCGCTACGTGCGGCGATCACCGTATTTGCCAGACTGTCGGACCCCAGATCCGCCGGATCGATCTGTTCGGGCCAATAGTGCGAGAGTATCCCGCCGATCGTATCGGCCTTGGCTTCGCTGAGGAGGAAGCGCGGATCGACCGTCGCCGGATCGCACACCACGCGCAGTCGCAGGCAGGCGGGGCCGCCGCCATTGGCCATGCTCTGGCGTACATCGACCGGGATCACCTCGCGGATCGGACCGTTGGAAGCCATCATTCGCTGGCAATACCCCCAGACGGCAACGCTTTCGCGGCATTCCTCCGGGACGATCAACGCCATCGATCCATCCGGCTGCGTCACAAGTTGCGCGTTGAACAGGTAGGTCCGGATCGCTTCTTCGAGGCTTACCGAACCGCGGGGAACCTCGACGACTTCGAGCGCGGGGAAGGCGGATCGGATCGCGTCGTAGGCACCCTGTTGGTCGGCGAAGGCTTCCTCATGGGTGAACAACACCCGCTCATTCGCGACCGAGACGACATCGTTGTGGAATGCGCCCGCTTCGATGGCGGCGGGGTTCTGCTCGATGAATACGGTGCGCGCGGGATCGAGGCCATGCGAGCGGGCGATCAGGCGGCCGGCCTGCTCGTGCTGGCGGGCGGGGAACTTGCCGCGCGGCTTGCCATAGACGAACACTTCGACGCCAGCGTGACCGTGGCCCTCACACAGCCGCATATGGTTCGCCGCGCCTTCGTCGCCGAAAGACTCGGGGACGATCACGTGATGGACGAAATGGTCTTTGTCGCTGAACGCAATTCTGAGCATGCGCGCCGTGTCGATCCACTCCTGCCCGCGATGCAGCATGGTGACGAGGTTGGCAGGTGTCAGGTGGCATTTGCCGTCTTTGGTATCCGGAGCGGGCGAAACGGTGGCCGCATTGGCGGTCCACATGCTCGACGCCGACCACGGCGCGGCGCGCAGGGCCGGGTCTTCGCTGCCGTCTAGCGCGAGCCTTCCTTCGAGCGATCGGTTGGGGCGGGGCAGGGGCAGCAGGAAGCCCTGATGGCCCAGCCGCGCGAGGTTGCCGCGCATCTTTTCCAGTCCCTGCAATGCCGCGGCGCGCGGATAGGACGGATCGCCCTTGTGGCTGGCGCTGGCGATATTGCCGAGGCTGAGCCCGGCGTAATTGTGCGAAGGGCCGACGATCCCGTCGAAATTGATCTCCGTCAGGCTCATCGACCGACGCTCCAAACCGTGTCGCCGACGCTCACATCGAGCGCATCGGCGGCTACAGCATCGATCGCGACCCCGCCCTCGCTATCGAACTTGCGTGCGCCGTAGCAGGCGCGGAAGGTTTGCAATTTGCCGGTCGCAAGGATCGCACGTTCGCCTTCCTGCAGATCGACGTCGGTGACGGTTGCTGCAACGCTGTTCTTGACGCTGGTCACGTCGTCGGTGCGCGCGATCATAGTCGGACCGCCGTCAAAGATGTCGACATAGCCGTCGTAGCGAAAGCCTTCGTTTTCCAGCATCCGCATTGCCGCACGGCCGGTCGGATGAGGCACGCCGATCACACTCCTCGCGTCCTCGCCCAGCATCGCGACATAGACCGGATGCTTGGGCATCAGATCGGCGATGAACTGGTTGCCGTTGATCGCATTGAAGTAATCCGCGTCCTGGAAATTCATGCCGAAGAAACGCCCCGCCACCCCGTCCCAGAATGGCGATCCGCCGCGCTCGTCGATGATCCCGCGCAATTCGGCCAGGATCTTGTCCGCAAACCGGGAGCGGTGCATCGCGACGAACAGGTATCGCGACCGCGCGAGCAGCAGGCCGAGGCCTCCGGCGCGCTCATTCGGGTGGAGGAACAGCCCGCCGACTTCGCTCGACCCTTCGAGATCGGTAACAAGGCTCAGCAGTTCGGCTCGCACCGTACGGTCGAGTTCTTGCGAATACTGGGTCAGCGTGTTGAGCCGGTACGAATAGAACGGCCATTGTTGTCCGACCTTGGTCATCAGCTGGCAGGTCCCGGCGACCTTCCTGGTCGCGAGGTTTTCCAGCACCAGCACGAATTGCTCGTCAACCAATTCGTCTTCGGTGTTGGCGAAGGCTTCGGCGGCGCGTTCGAGCTTGCCGCCCAACGCCTTGCGATCGGGCGGAAGGTTGGTGAAACCGCCCCCGGTCAGCTTGGCCATCTCGTAGAGATGTTCGAGATCGGAAAGTCGCGCGGCGCGCAGTCGGAATGTCAAGTCAGTGCCCCCTCAGCAAGACGTTCGATCACCCGGGCGGACAAGGCCGCGCGTTCGGTGAGACTGGATACGATCAGGAATTCGTCCGATGAGTGGATCGAGCCGCCGCGCACGCCCATCGTGTCGACCACGGGCACACCGCAGGCGGCGATGTTGTTGCCGTCGCACACGCCGCCGGTCGATTGCCACTTGATATCCTGGCCAAGCTCCTTGCCGCATTCCTTGACGAGATCGAACAGCCGCTGGGCCTTCTCATCCACTGGCTTGGGCGGGCGTGTGACGCCGCCATGACGATGAGTCGAGATTTCGTGTTCATGTTCAATTGTTAGAAGCAATTGTCTGAGATCATTATCAAACCCCTCCATCGCCTTGGTCGATTTGGGCCGGATGTTGAATCGCAGGACGGCATGATCGGGCACGACATTGTTCGGCCCGCCGCCTTCGAGCTTGGCCGGGTTGATGGTGATGTCCTCGCGCTCCATCGCTTTGAGGCGCAGGATCAGATCTGCGGCAGCGACCAATGCGTTGCGTCCTTCATGCGGATTGCGTCCGGCATGGGCCGACTTGCCGGTGAGCGTGATCGAGTAATTGCCCGTGCCCCCACGTTCATGGGCGAGGGTGCCATCGGGCAAAGCGGCGGGTTCGTAAGTCAGTGCGGCGAGCTTCCCTTGCGCCATCTCGGCGATCAATTCGGCGCTGGCGAGCGAGCCGGTTTCCTCGTCCGAGTTGATCAGGACGTCATAGCCGAGCGATCCGGCGGAGGCGGTATCCTCGAACGTCATCAGCGAATGGAGTATTACCGCTATGCCGCCTTTCATATCCGCGACGCCCGGACCGTTCAGCACATCGTCGTCGAGCCACGTCAGGCGCTGGAACGGGTGATCCTTTGGAAACACGGTGTCCATGTGGCCTGTAAGCAGGATGCGGCGATTGGCGGTCGGGCGCACGCGCAAGACGAGGTGCTGGCCGTTGGCCTTCTCGAACTCGCTTCCATCTGCCGCGATTCCCGTAACCGGCGCGGGATCGACCAGCTCGACCTCTCCGGGAAGCGCGGAAAAGGCCTCCACGAGCGCGCTCGCCTGTTTTTCCAGACCTTCGAGATGCCCAGTACCGGTGTTGATCGCACACCACGATTGGACCTGATCCAGCATCGCCGTGGCGTCAATTTTCGAAAGCGTTTCAGGTTTCATTGGCAACCATCCCTAGACGGCAAATTCAGGCGTTCCAACCCGTTGCAATTCCACTGCGGTTTGGTCATAGCGCGAGCCGTCCTCCTCCCCGGGCCCATCTCAGTTGGTGTCATGAGGACCACAATGACAAGCATGATCGATCGCGCCGGACTGCAAGTTGACGAGCGGCTGGCGAGTTTTCTTGAAACGCAGGTGCTTGCGCCGCTTGGCCGTGACGCAGATGCGTTCTGGCAGGGATTTGCCGCGCTGCTGGCAGATTTCGCTCCGCGCAACGCCGCGCTACTTGCGAAACGCGAGAGCCTGCAGGCGCAGATCGATGCGTGGCACACCGACCGTCGCGGCAAGCCGCACGACGCGGCTGAGTATCAAGCGTTCCTCCGCGAAATCGGATACCTTGTTCCCGAGCCTGGCGAATTCCAGATCGGCACCGAGAATGTCGATCCCGAGATCGCCACGATGGCGGGGCCGCAGCTGGTTGTGCCGATCCTCAATGCCCGGTTCCTGCTGAATGCCGCCAATGCGCGCTGGGGAAGCCTCTACGATGCCTTATACGGCACCGATGCGCTCGATGCGCCGCCTGCCAAGCCAGGAGGCTATGACAAGGACCGCGGCAATGCGGTGATCACGCGGGCCAAGGCAATCCTTGATGAGGTCGTGCCGCTGATGGAAACGAGCTGGAGCGATCTTGAAGTCGGATCGCTAGAAGAGCTCGAGAACCAGATTGTCGGTCTTGGTGTGCATGGCGGTGAAGAACTTGTCGGTCGGACCGACCGCTCGCTCTTGTTGCGTCACAATGGACTACACATTGAGATCGTCGTGGACCGAAACAGTCCGATCGGTCGCGGCGACCCGGCTGGCATTGCCGATATCAACATCGAGGCGGCGCTGACCACCATCGCCGACTGCGAGGATTCGGTCGCGGCGGTGGATGCCGAAGACAAGCTGCTGGCCTACGCAAACTGGCTCGGCATCATCCGCGGCGATCTGGAAGAGAGCTTTGAGAAGGGCGGGCGGACGATGACCCGCAAGCTCAACGGCGACAAGGCCTACACTGACGATGAAGGCAACGAGCACAGCCTTTCCGGCCGCAGCTTGATGTTCGTGCGCAACGTCGGTCATCTGATGACCAATCCGGCGATACTGCTCCCCGATGGCTCCGAGATCCCCGAGGGCATCATGGACGCC
>JASJDE010000183.1 GCA_030065195.1 Erythrobacter sp.
ACAGGATCCTTCTCGCCCCGCAAGCGAAGTCCAGCCCGCTTCCGGCGGCTGGCAGGCCAATGACGACGACTTCCTGTTCCTTCAGTTGGTCGTCGATTCCTACAAGTTGAATTACGACGTACGCGGGTATCAGACCGATCGCGGCGTGTGCCTCGATCTGGCGGACGTCATTCAGTCGCTCGATTTGCCGGTTCGGATCGACAAGAAGTCGCGCCGCGCAACTGGATGGTTGTTCAGCGAAGATCAGAAATTCACGCTCGACCGCGATTCCGGGACAGTACAAAACGTGAACAATGGTCGCGCGCCAGTGGCTCGCGACATTTACGACACGCCAGAAGGGTGGTGCGTGAACGTAAAAGCCCTTTCGCGTTGGTTCGGGATCGATTTCAGGCCCGATTTGTACAACGCGGTGGTGCGGCTCGAATCCGACCAGGAGCTCCCCTTCATCCAGGCGATCGAGCGGAGAAGTCGCGCCGCACGACTTCGGGCCAAGCCCAAACAGTTCGATCTTTCAAAGTTCCCGAACAAGGAGATGGAGTACCGCCCCTGGCGCACACCGTCGCTCGATGTGGTCGCCCAGGCTGGGTACCAGGCGGGCTCAACAGTGGGAACGCGTGAAGGTGCGGCGGGGAGGCTCGAACTCTATGCCGCCGGCGAAGCGCTTGGTGCAAGCTACACCGCGCGGCTCGCAACCGACGACAGCCTGGGCCCGCAAACCGTTCGCTTGCGGGCCTATCGCAACGACCCGGATGGCAACCTGCTCGGACCGCTCAAGGCGACTCAGGTCGCTGCAGGCGACGTGGAAACGCTCGCAGGGCGGCTGACCGGTCAAACGGCCGTGGGGCGCGGCGCGTTCATCAGCAATCGGCCGCTCGGTCAGGCATCCCGATTCTCGGCGACGACCCTGCGCGGGGTCCTACCGGCGGGATGGGATGCCGAACTGTATCGCAACGGGCAATTGATTGCATTCCAGGACGATCGCGGCGACGGACGCTACGAGTTCCTTGAGATCGACCTGTTCTTCGGCCGCAACGAGTTGGAAGTGGTGCTGTACGGCCCCCAGGGACAGATCCGAAAGGAAAAGACGTCGATCCCGATCGGCTTCAACCAGATCGAGCCGGGCCAAACCTACTATTGGGCGGGCGTGGTCCAGAACGATCGCGACCTGATCGATCTCGGCAACGGGATCGAGAACCAGCCGCAAAAATGGCGCTGGGGTTTGGGGGTAGAACGGGGGCTCGACGAGAGGACCAGCGCCGCAATCGGTGTCCAGAACCTGTTCTTTGCCGGTGCCCGCCGCACCTATGCGGAAGGGTCGGTCGCGCGCACGTTCGGGCGAATGCAGCTCGAATTGGCGGGCGCGCACGAATTCGGGGCAGGGAGCGTCGCCGAACTCAACACCGCAGGACGGTTTGGTCGATTCAACTTTGGAACTAACATGCTGGTATCATTTGGTAATTTTACCAGCGAATTCGCCAATGAGGAACTCGACTATCGCGCTGGCTTCAACGTCGATACTTCCTTGCGATTGGGGCGGTTCGGATTGCCGATCCAGGCCGAAGCGACGCATTCGAAGCTTAGGGACGGCTCTTCCCTCAACGAATTCCTGCTGACCACGTCGGTCAATGCGGGTCGCGTGGCAGTGTCGGCACAATTCGATCATCAACAACAGACTGCGGGAACAACCACGCGGGCCCGTAAGGATTCCCGCCTGCGACTCTTGGCGAACACCCGCCTCAAGGGCTTGAGGCTGCGCGGCAATGCCACGTTCCTGCTGAGCGGCCGCAATAAGGGCCTCGACACCGCCGATGTGCGGATCGACAAGGAGCTCGATCGCGATTCCGACCTGCAGGGGCAGCTCGAATACATGGCGCGCATCGACGAGTTTCGCCTTTCGGCTGGGTATTCGCGGCGTTTCGACAAGTTTTCTCTACGCGGCAATGGGTTCGTCACGTCGCGCGGCGGCGTTGGGGCCAATGTTCAACTCGCTTTCAGCCTCGGGCCCGATCCTGTCAGTGGAGGGATCAGGGTATCCCATTCCAAGCTGGCGCGTAGCGGGCAGGCGGCCGTCACCGTCTTCCGCGACGACAATGGCGACGGTGTGCGAGGCCCTGGCGAGGAATTTCTCAAGGACGTGCTGGTCGAAGCCGGTCTTCGCACCACCGACGCCTATACCGGAGAAAACGGCAAAGCGATTGTCGACGACTTGCGACCGTTCCGGCCGGTATTGGTGGGAGTTGACGAAACGACACTAGGCGATCCGTTCCTCGCTCCGAGCACCAAGGGCATTGTGATTACGCCGCGTCCGGGCGTGATCGCTCAGATTGAATTGCCTATGTCGCCCACCGGGGAAATCGAAGGACTCCTGCTCAATCCTTCGGGGCTTGAGCAGCCCGGTGTGAAGCTCGAGCTGCTCGACAAACGCGGCGCTGTCGTTGCCGACACGATCAGTGAATTCGACGGCTTTTTCCTGCTGCAGAAGGTTCCTTACGGGGAGTACAGTCTCAGAATCGCGCAAGATGCCGCACGCAAATTGGCGGTCGAACAGACGTTACACAGCGAGAAACTCGTGAATGGCCTGAAGGTCAACCGGGATCAGGATATCGTGCGCCTCGGATCGATCAGACTGCGGAGCGAAGATCCCAAGCCGGAAGCGACATCCTCGACGATCGCGGCTGTCGGTCCACAGAATTCCCAACCGGGCGAAGCGACCGTAGCAAGCCCGCCCTTGCCCTGAACCCGGCGAGGGGCGCGATCAGTTCTTGATCATCTTCACCGGACGCGGCGCCGGTGCCGGGCGGGGCGTTTGCTTGATCATCTTGGGCGAAGGCGCCGGCGGAATGATTCTCGTGCCCGGAATGCGTTCCTCGCGAACGGTTTCGCGGACGATTACACGCTGGCGCACCTGCGTCTGCACCGGAACCCAAACCACCTGGGGCTGCTGGCAACCGCATGCCGCAGAATAACCATAGCGACCGGTATAGGCCGGAGCGTATCCCTGATAGCCGTAGCCTCCCGCGGAATAGGGAACGGTGCGCATCGCGCCGGGTTGGCCATATTGCGCGAGGTATCCGTCGAGCGCCGCTTCGCAATCGTAGCGATCATTCTTTTTCCCGCCGCCGATCAGGTTGCCCAGTAAGAGACCGGCAAGGCCCCCCGTGCCCGCACCGATCAATGTACCGGCCAGGCGCTCGCCATCGGCGACGCGGTTGCCGATGATTCCGCCCGCAACAGCACCCAGCAGTCCGCCGATGATTCCGCCCTTTTCCTTCTCGCTGCGACCGCTAGTCCGGCGGCGGCATTCCTGGAGCCATTGTTCGCGTTCAAACACCACCGGCGCTGCCGCGACCGGTCCGCCGGGATAAGCAGCGTAGCTGTGCCGCTGCGCGTAAGGTCCGCCCTGCACGGTTTCCGGATACGCAACCGAGCGTTCTATCCGGCGGGTCCGCGTAATGGTCTCCACTCCATCCGGGCCGATCACGGTTTCCTCTTCGAAGCCGAGCGGCAAAGCGGTAGGCGCTGTCGGCACGGGCGGGATCGTTCGCACTTCGGTGGGACCGACCTCTGCCGGGACCGGCAGCGGCGGCAATTCGTCCTGTGCCAAGGCGGGAGCCGCGACCGCCAGTGCCGGAGCCATCAATGCGAGACCGGTCACGGCGCGGAGCGAAGAGCGAAGTTTCGGCATAAGGTTTCCCCGGGACTTGAACGAGTTGCAGCGCTCGAATCGCGCCGCAGGTTGCACATTTGTTAGCTAAATGTTTACCACTGCGCGCCGCGCGCGACCAAGCCGGGCTTCTGCGCTGTCTCGTTTCGGGGCGTTTGCGGGCGCAGAAGTTTGGCGAGTCAGATGCGATCGGCGAGCAAGCGAGCCAGATCCTCGAGGCCGCGCGCATCCTCGTCGGTGAAGCGCGCCTCGTTGGGGCTGTCGAGATCGATCACTGCGATCACCTCGCTATCCCGAAGGACGGGAACTACGACTTCCGACCGGCTCGCCGCGTCGCAAGCGATATGTCCCGCAAAGGTGTGGACGTCCTCGACCAGCTGCGTCGATCCGGTTTGTGCCGCCGAGCCGCAGACTCCCGCACCGATCGGGATGCGGATGCATGCGGGGCGACCGACGAATGGTCCAAGCACGAGTTCGCGTTTGCCCTCGGCGCTTTCCCCCATGCGATAGAATCCCGCCCAATTGAGATCGGGAACGAATTCCCAGATCAACGCCGCGACATTGGCCATATTGGCGACCGGGTCCGGCTCGGTCGACGTCAAAGCATCAGCCGCATCAACGAGCTGGCGGTAGCGCTCACGGGTGTCGAGGCTGGAATCGGGTTGAAAATCGTACATGCACAAGTCCTTGGAGCGAACGCCCGGTTGCCGCAAGCACCGGTGCGCATTATCGCTTCCAGATGGCCATTATCCGCAAACTCGCAATCGCAGTCCTCGTCCTGGTTCTCGTAGCTGGCGTCGGAATTTACTTTCTTTCACGTGGCGACACCGCCGATTTGTCGGTTGACGATGTCGCGGGGACCGAGCCTACGCTGCAGGAACCCGAAGCCGAGAGCTTTCCCACCGTGCAGATCGCGAAGCCAGTCGGCTGGGAGGATGGCGAGCTGCCTGAAACGGCCGCAGGGCTGACGGTGAACCGCTTTGCCGACGGGCTAGATCATCCCAGGGTGCTCTATGCGCTGCCCAATGGCGATGTCCTGGTCACTCTGACTCGTGCCCCCAAGTCCGACGATGATGGCGAAGGCGGGATCATGGCGACGGTCCGCGGCTGGGTGGCATCCTACCTCTTTTCCGAAGCGGGTGCCGCGGGCGAATCCCCCAACCAGATCGTCCTTCTCCGCGATGCCGATGGTGATGGTATCGCCGAATTGCAGCGAGTGATCCGCGAGGAAGGGCTGGATTCGCCCTCGGGCCTGAGCTGGCATGACGGCACATTGTACGTCGCCAACCACAACGCCGTAATTGCGTTCGACTACGAGCTCGGCGCGGACTCCGTCATTGGAGAGCCGCGAAAACTGATGGACCTGGCGCCGGGCGGAGGCCACTGGATGCGCAATATGGAAATCCACCCCGATGGCGATCGCCTGTTCGTTGCCGTGGGCTCGGTCAGCAATATCGGCGAAAGCGGCATGGAGGTCGAAGAAGGCCGAGCGATGATCTGGGAGTATAACCTCGCAACCAATCGTCAGCGTCAATACGGCGTCGGCCTGCGCAATCCCAATGGTATGGATTTCAGCCCATGGAGCGGAGAGCTATGGACCACGGTGAATGAGCGCGACATGCTCGGTTCCGACCTTGTGCCCGACTATCTCACCAACGTTCCCGTCGGTGCGCAATACGGTTGGCCGTGGCTCTACTTCAAAGACAATATCGATCGTCGCGTCGAAACGCCCATGCCTGCGTACCTGATGGAATATGCGCGCAATCCCGAATATGCGCTTGGCCCGCATGTCGCGGCGCTCGGGCTGGTCTTCACCGCGGAAGGTCATCGAATGGGCGATGCAATGGCCAGCGGCGCTTTCATCGCGCGGCACGGGTCGTGGAATCGCAAGCCGCCCTCGGGCTATGACGTCGTCTATGTGGCCTTCGATGAACGCGGCAACCCGCAGGGGAAGCCGCTGTCGGTCCTTACCGGGTTTCTCAATCAGGATGGCACGACCAAGGGCAGGCCGACTTGGGTCGAATGGGCCGGCGATGGCTCTCTGCTTGTGTCGGACGATACGGCCGGGATTATTTGGCGCACTGTGGCGCCCGAAGCGGAGCCGGGAGCGGCGATCGCTCGAGTATCAGGCGAGCGTCTCCCCCCGCCGCGCGAGTTGCAGGATCCGCGCGCCACTTTTGAAGAGGATTACCTGCGCAGCCAGGCCGGGCAGAGCAACTGAGCTAGAGTGCCTTGCCGGCTCGTCCGGCGAGTTCGGTGGCGAATTGATAGGCGGCTCGTCCGGAGCGATTGCCGCGCGCAATCGCCCAGGCGTCGGCTTCTTCTTCGTCAAGTTCGATATCCAGCGGATCGGTGTATCCGCGCACGATTTCGAGATAGGTTTCGCGGTTGCAGGGGTGGAATCCGAGCGATAACCCGAACCGATCCACAAGGGCCAGCGCATCGTCGCGTTCGTCGCGTTCGTGCAGAGCGTCGCGCTCGTGAGGGTCGCGCCGGACGATCGAGCGACGATTTGAAGTGACCGCCAGTCGGACATGCTTGGGGCGCGTGACCAAACCGCCGTCGAGCAGGCTGCGCAGCGCAAGCACTTCCTGCGCCTGGTCGGGGTCGAATCC
>JASJDE010000184.1 GCA_030065195.1 Erythrobacter sp.
CATCGTCGTTCAGGTGGACATCGCAAAACCGCCGCTATGCAGCGATTCCGCACTGCGCTAGACGGCGCACACGATGGTTAGTCCGAACCCTCCCGGTGGCGTTTTCGACGGCTCGCGGCACCTATATGCCGTGCGGGTCTATTATGAGGATACCGACCTTTCCGGGATCACCTACCACGCCAATTACCTGCGCTGGTTCGAACGTGCGCGCTCCGACCTGCTGCGCCTGCTCGGAATCGACCAACGTGCTGCGATCGAAGCGGGCGCCGAGGGAGATGGCGGCGCCTATGCGGTCACCGAGATGAACATCAAGTATCTGATCCCGGCCAAGCTCGACGACGACATTGTGATCGAGACCACCTGCCACGAATTGGGCGCGGCCAGCGTACGAATGGAGCAGGTGGCAAGGCGCGGGGACGAAGTGCTGACGACTGCGCAAGTGCGCGCCGCCTTCCTCACGCCCGACGGGCGCCCGCGTCGCCAACCCGCCGAATGGCGCGCATCTTTCCGAACCTTCATGAACCAGGAGGATTCCTGACCCAATGTCCTTAGAGCTTCTGACGGCCGCCGCTTCGACCCGGCTCGATCCGCTCGAATTGTTCCTCGACGCCGATATCGTCGTGCAGGCGGTGATGGCGGGGCTGGTCCTCGCCAGCATCTGGGTATGGACGATCATCGTCGCTTTTAGTCTTCGGATCGGCGGACTGGAGAAGAAGTCGCGGAACTACGAGGTCGATTTCTGGGAAACCAAGGAACGCGACGCGATGCTGACCAAGCAGCTGCGCCGCGAAGTGCCTTCGGCGCGCGTGGCCAGCGCGGGGTTGGACGAGTGGAAACGGTCTAAGGCGGGAGCTTCGATCGACAAGGCTGCCGCGCGTGATCGTATCAATGCGGCGATGGAGAGCCAGGTCGCGCACGAGGCGGACGAACTGTCGGATCGGCTGGGATTCCTTGCCACAACGGGATCGGTTGCGCCGTTCGTCGGGCTGTTCGGCACGGTGTGGGGGATCATGAACAGCTTCTTCCAGATCGGCGCACAGGAAAGCTCGTCGCTTGCGGTGGTTGCACCGGGCATTTCCGAGGCGCTGTTTGCTACGGCGATCGGCCTGTTCGCGGCGATCCCGGCTGTGATCGCCTACAACCGTTTCTCCGGCCGGGTGAACCGCTACGAGGCGAAGCTCCAGCGCTTCGCCGACAAAGTCCATGCGGGGCTCAGCCGCGACTTGGATAAGGCCTAGTTATGTGCGCATTCGCATCCGCGAACGCGATCTCCTCGCTCACGCGACCTGAAGGTCGCGGAGCACGGTCGCGCCCGCGACCGCAAGGCCGACCGGCCGCCCGCAGGCCCGTCAGGGCCGAGGAATTCGCGCGCCGGATGGCGTGCGGAAAGAAAGGACTCTGATGGCCATGAACCTTTCCTCCTCCCGCTCAGGCCGCCGCTCGCGCCGCGCGCCGATGTCCGAGATCAACGTCACGCCGTTCGTCGACGTCATGTTGGTGCTGTTGATCATCTTCATGGTCACCGCCCCGCTCCTCGCTGTGGGAGTGCCGGTCGAACTGCCCGACAGCCGTGCCAACCCGGTCGAGCAGACGCCCGAGCAGGTCACAATCTCGGTCGATGGGGACGGCGTGATCTATGTTGAGAACGAGGCCATTCCCGCAGGCGGGTTCCCGGCGGCGCTGGCTGGGATCGACCGGGGCGCAGACGGGCAATTGCCGATCATCGTGTTTCGCGGCGACCGCGCGGTCGATTACGGCAGGACGATGGCGGTGCTCGGCGAGTTGAACCGCGCGGGCTTCACCTCGATCTCGCTGGTCACCTCAGATTCAGGCACCGCGCCATAGCGATCGGCTGAAATGGGAGAGAGCGCCACCTTTCGCAGCGAAGACCGGGCCGGGCTTGCGGTCGCGGTGGTGTTGCATATCGCGGTCGTGGCGCTGCTGGTGTTCCAGCCGGTGCGCGAGGAGATCATGTCCGCTCCGCAGCGCATGACGGTGAACCTCGCGAGCGAAGTCAGCCTCGAAGCCACAGCGCCGGTTCCTGCATCCGAAAGCCGCGCAGCCATCGCGCCGACATTGGGAGAGGAGGTCGCGCCAGACGTCGAAGAACAGCCGACCGAGACGGTTCCCGAAGCGACACCCGATACTCCTCCGCCCAGCAATTCACGCACGGCGACCGCACCGCGCAGCCAGCCTACAT
This sequence comes from Erythrobacter sp., assembly GCA_030065195.1. GTDB lineage: Bacteria > Pseudomonadota > Alphaproteobacteria > Sphingomonadales > Sphingomonadaceae > Erythrobacter. The sequence continues at coordinate 2,201 of JASJDE010000184.1, forward strand.
CGACACCTCGACAGAACACGCCGACTCCGAGATCCACCCCAACACCGCGCCCGACCAATGCTGGGGGCAGCAGGGTCGGCGACGATTTCCTGAGCGGGCAGGGCAGTTCGACCGATACCGACAACACCTCCGCCCCGGCGGCAACTTTCGGACGAGCCGAGCGCGCAGCGCTCTCTTCGGCGATCACCCGCCAGCTGCGCCGCCACTGGTCGGCCCCGCAAGGAGTGGACGCCGAACGGTTGGTTTCGGACGTATCGTGGCGCCTGAACCCCAACGGTTCGCTCAGCGGACGGCCGCGCTGCCGGACGCGCCCGGGCAGCATCACCGCTTCCAATCGCCCGCAGGCTGCACTCCATTGCGAACGTGCAATTCGCGCAGTCCAGCTGGCAGCCCCTTTTAACTTACCCGAGCAATTCTATAGTCGCTGGAAAGAGCTCGAGTGGGAATTCAACAGAAGGTTGTAATGAAACGCATAGCGATCCTGATCTCGACCGTGGCAGCATGGGTGACCGCACCCGTATGGGCGCAGGGACAAGACCTCAGCGAACCCGTCGGCGAAGGCGGGGAGGTTGAAGCCGTTGCGGTCGAAGGCGAAGAGGAAGACGCCGGGCCGCTGCGTGGAACCGTCACCGATGAAAGCGACTGGCAAGACTTGGGGATCGCAATCCCGGCTTTTGCCACGCAGCGCGATCAGGCGACCCCAGCCAACGCGCAGGGTACCGGGGCGCTTGGGCGAGAGATCGCGCGGGTCATCACCGCGAATCTCCAAAACAACGGCTTGTTCAAGCCAACCGGGCCGGACAGGCTACCCCAGCCGAGCTTTGCACAGGTCCGCGCGCCATCCTGGGGCAGCTGGAGCGGGCGCGGGGCGGAGATGCTGGTTCAGGGATTTGCGAACGCGCGAAGCGACGGGCGGCTGGTGGTCGGTTGCTATCTGTACGACGTCGCCCTGCAGGACGAGCTGATCCGCGAAGGCTGGGTCGTACGCCCGGCGGACTGGCGCCGGGCGGCGCACAAATGCTCCGATCTGATCTACGCCCGGCTGACTGGTGAGGACCCGTTCTTCGACAGTCGCATCGCCTATATTGCCGAGACAGGGCCCAAGGATAAGCGGGTCAAAAGGCTTGCCGTGATGGACAGCGACGGGGCCAATCACCGGTTTCTGACGCTGGGCAGCGCAACCGCACTCACGCCGCGTTATTCGCCGGACTATTCGAAGATCCTCTACCTCTCCTATGTCGACGGCAATCCGCGCATCTATGTCTACGATATCGGTCGCGGCACGCAGACTTTGGTGACCGAGAACAGCAACCCTACGCTCGCGCCGCGCTGGTCCCCCGATGGTCGTCACATCCTTTATTCGATGGCGGTGGCCGGCAATACGGATATCTATCGCGTGCCGGTAACGGGCGGGCGCAGCGTGAGGCTGACCAGCGCGCCCGGGATCGACATTGGCGGGTCCTACTCGCCGGATGGCTCGAGGATCGTGTTCGAGAGCGATCGATCGGGTTCGCAGCAATGCTACGTCATGGATGCCGACGGTTCGAACCAGCGGCGCATTACTTTCTTCGGAGGTCGCTGCGCGACCCCGGAATGGAGCCCGCGTGGGGACCAGATCGCCTTCACCCGCATTGCCGGAGACTTCAATGTTGCCGTCATGACACCAGCCGGGCGTAACCTTCGGGTGCTGACCAACGGATGGCAGGATGAGGCCCCGACCTGGGCACCCAATGGAAGGATCATCCAGTTTTTCCGCACCACGCGCAATTCCGGCCGTTCCGCGCTATGGCAGGTCGACCTGACCGGTCGCAACGAGCGCCGTCTGCCGACCCCCGTCGATGCCTCGGACCCCGCCTGGGGCCCAATCCGTCCCTAAGACCCCCGCCCACAAAGGGAGAGCACAATGAAAAGACCAATCACAACCATCCTGCTTCTCGCTTCGGTTTCAACCATGGCTGCGTGCTCGCGTGAGGCTCCCGAAGAGCTGCCGCCTCCGCCGGTCGATACCGTGCCCACGCCGACTCCGACAGCTGCCCCGCCGACCCAGTCGACCGGACCCAGCATCGGTTCGCAGGAGCACTTCCAGGCGGCGGTCGGCGGTTCGACGGTAATCTATTTCGATACCGATCGGTTCAACATCGACAGCGCCGATGCAGCCGCGTTGCAGGCGCAGGCACAGTATTTTGCCCGCTATCCGCAGCTGACCTTTACCGTTGAAGGCCATGCCGACGAGCGCGGAACGCGCGAATACAATCTCGCACTGGGAGAGCGGCGGGCGAATTCGGCCAAGAACTACCTGGTGAGCCTGGGCGTTTCGGCCGATCGCATCCGCACCGTCAGTTACGGCAAAGAACGCCCGGTCGCGCTGGCGTCCAACGAAGGCGCATGGGCGCAGAACCGCCGCGCCGCGAGTGTGATGATCAACTAGCCTTTCAGCCGGGCAGGCCGGGGACAGCCTCGGCCTGCACCAGCGCATGCGGCGAGTTTGCTGCACCGCCGAATTGGTCGGTCGTAGAGGCCACGATGCACAAAGCGGCCAGCGCAAGCACTGAAAACACGCTCGAAATCTGCAATTGTTGGCTCATGGTGACCTCTTTCCGGCGGGGCATTAGGGCCGGGTTATGAACATTCTATTGCGTTGCAACATTTCACAGTGAAACCCGTTCCCATTCCTTTGCAATCATTGCCACCTCGCCTAGATTAGAGCAGCAATGCGCTCGACCAACGTCATCCTCTACCTTCCGGCCGGAAATCCCGCATGAGCCGCAGGAAACGTTCCGACGATTGGGGTTTCCCACGCTGGCGACCCTATGAGTCTTCGCGCGAGACGGTGACGCAGCGTCCGTGCGACCGGCATGGATGCGACGAACCGGGCCTGTGTCCGGCCCCCAAGGCGCCCAACAGCCCCGACCGCTGGTACTTCTGTCAAAAGCATGCGGCCGAATACAATTCGAAATGGGACTATTTCGAAGGGCTGGAAAAGGCCGAAGCCGCAGAGCGGGCGAGGGCCGAACGGGCTGAAAGCGCGGCCTATGCCGAAAGCGCGCATTACGGCTGGGCCGGATCGGGCGATGGCTCGCGCACGGCCGACGAGATGCGCGCGCTGGAATTGCTGGAACTCGAAACCGATGCCGACTTTGCGGCGGTCAAAAAGGCGTATCGGGCGAAGGCAAAGAAAGTCCATCCCGACGTGAAGCCGGGCGACGAGGAAGCGGCGAAGGAGTTCCAGAAGCTTCAGGTGGCTTATGAAGTGCTGCGTGCAGCGGAAGAGCGACGCGAGTGGAAAGGCTGAACTGAACCCAGCGGGAGATCGGAATGCGCGTACTTGCCTTTGCCGCGAGCAATTCTTCGACGTCGATCAACCGCGCTCTTGTAGAGTATGCGGCGAGCCTCTTGGACGCGGCGGAAGTTGAAACGCTCGACATCCACGATTACGAAATGCCGCTCTACCGCTCGGATCGCGAAGCAGCCGATGGCATTCCGCAGCCGGCGCACGATTTCCTCGCCCGGATCGCAGCTGCCGATGCACTGATCGTTTCATTCGCCGAACATAACGGTGCCTATCCCGCGGCGTTCAAGAACCTGTTCGACTGGTGCAGCAGGATCGGGCGGGACGTGTGGCAGAACAAGCCGATGGTCATGCTGGCGACGTCACCGGGGCAGGGCGGCGCGGGCCGGGTGCTGGACTTCGCCGTGAACGCCGCTCCGCATTTCGGCGGGAACGTCATCGGGCACCTGTCGGTGCCCAAATTTCACGAAGCCTTCGACATCACCTCGCTCAATCTGCGTGATGGCAACCTCAATGAGGAGTTGCGGGCATTGGTGAACCAGCTGTCGAAAACCGAAGCCTGACCGAGCCGTCCAGACTTAGGGTGGAGCTCCGGTAACGGTCCATTTGGTTTGTGATCCCAGGCTTCCGATCAATGCTTCTTGGATCGCCGCCGTAGCCGCCGCTTCTGCTGCAGCCTTCGCCGTCGTCGGGCTAGTCGGACAGGTAATCGCCGAT
>JASJDE010000030.1 GCA_030065195.1 Erythrobacter sp.
GGCTTCGTTCGCAGTGCGGGCGACATATTCTTCGACAGTCGCCTTGCCGTCCTTCACGAAGATCTGGCTGAGCAGCGCGTTTTCCTTGGCGTATTTCTTGATCGCGCCTTCGACCATCTTTTCCTGCACGTTTTCAGGCTTGCCGCTTTCCGAAGCCTTTTCCTGCGCGATTGCGCGCTCGCGCTCGATCACGGCCGGGTCGAGACCGTCGGCGTCGAGCGCCTGCGGGAACATCGCGGCTGCGTGCTGGGCCACATCCTTGCCCAGTTCGGCAAGGACATCGGCTCCGGCGTCGCTTTCAAGGGCGACCAGCACGCCGATCTTGCCGAGGCCTTCGGCGGCGGCGTTGTGAATGTAGGACACGACCGCGCCCTGACCGACAGAAACAGTCTTCATCCGGCGCAGCTGCTGGTTTTCACCGATCGTCGCGACGTTGTCTGTCAGCTTTTCGGCGACCGTGCCGCCATCCGGATAGCCAGCAGCCTTCAGCGCTTCGACATCGTCTGCATCGAGCGAGAGTGCCACTTCGGTGGTCTTGCGAACGAAGTCCTGGAACTGGTCATTCTTGGCGACGAAATCGGTTTCAGAGTTGACTTCGACCGCTACGCCGCGCGTGCCGGATACTGCGACGCCGACGAGACCTTCGGCAGCCGTGCGGCTGGACTTTTTCTGAGCGGTCGCGAGACCCTTGGCGCGCAGGGCGTCAACGGCAGCTTCGATGTCGCCGCCGGCTTCGGTCAGCGCTTTCTTGGCGTCCATCATGCCTGCGCCGGTCTTTTCGCGCAGTTTCTTCACATCGGCGACGGAGAAATCGGCCATGGTGATTTCCTTCTAATATGCTGTGTGGGCACCGGGCCCAATGGGGTCGCCCGGCGCGCTAGTGTGGGAATGTGACGCGCGATTGACGCGCGCCGAAATTGCGAATGCTCAGGCTTCGGCGGTGGCCGCTTCGGCAGGCGGCTCTTCCATCGAACCGACATCGCCCGAATCCGCAACCGCGCCGCCGCGACCGGCAGTCGCGGCATCGCCGATGGCCTGACAATAGAGGCGCACCGCACGGCTTGCGTCGTCGTTACCCGGAACAGGGAAGGCGATGCCGGTCGGATCGACATTGGTATCGAGCACAGCGATCACCGGAATGCCCAGAACGGCCGCTTCCTTGATCGCAAGGTCTTCCTTGTTGGCGTCGATCACGAACATCACGTCGGGAATTCCGCCCATGTCGCGGATGCCGCCGAGCGACAGTTCGAGCTTGTCGCGTTCGCGGGTAAGCTGCAGGACTTCCTTCTTGGTGAAGCCGCTGGTGTCGCCCGATAGCTGCTCTTCGAGTGTCTTTAGACGCTTGATCGAACCGCTGATGGTCTTCCAATTGGTCAGCATGCCGCCAAGCCAACGGTGGTTCACGAAGTGCTGGCCCGAAGCACGGGCGGCTTCGGCGATCGGCTCCTGCGCCTGACGCTTGGTTCCGACGAACAGCACCTTGCCGCCTGCACGGACGGTCTGCTCGACGAAATCGAGAGCGCGCGCGAACAGCGGAACGGTCTGCGACAGGTCGATGATGTGAACGCCGTTGCGATTGCCGAAGATGTACGGCTTCATCCGCGGGTTCCAGCGGTGGGTCTGGTGGCCGAAATGCGCTCCGGCCTCGATCAATTGCTGCATGGTGACGGTAGTGGCCGCCATAAGATAATTCCTTCCGGTTTGTCCTCTGGAAAGCTGGAACCACTGGCGGAGTATCCCGCTGGCAGCACCGGTGTAGAACGCCTTCCATGTGAATTTCGCAGCTTCGGCTGTCCGATGATTCGGACACCATTCGCCGCGAGGGCGCGCCATTAGCCAGCTTTGCCCACAAAATCTAGTGCTTTCGCGCATTTTGGAACACAAGTGGAACAAAATCGCTTGACCGAATGGAACACATATAGAACAAAGGATCGGAACAAATATTGAACGGAGCGAGGATGTAACCATCCTTGCACCGTCAGCGAACGATGACCGAAGGAGTTTGACCGATGATTGCAGCCACGCTCACCGCCCTATTTGTAGTCGTCGCGTTTGCCACTTTGCTCGCGCTTGTCGACTTGTGGATTCGCGGGCGCTTTGCCTTCGATATCGTGAAGCAGGAGCGCGCCTTGGCGAAGGCGGGCTTCGTGCCGACGGTCGATGCTGAAGAATTGCGGCTTCGCCCCGCTCCTCGGACTGCGCCGGCAGCTACCCGTCCTTTTGCGCGACGAGTTCCTTCTCGCGTGCGCGCCGCCGCTTGATCTTGCCGTATTTGAACAATGCGTATGGCATGAGGGCAAGATATCCGGCGCTGATCACGGTAAGCGACCACCATGGTTCAAGCAGCAGTGCAGCAAAGGCCACTGCTGCAAATGCAATCAGGCCCAGGCGCACATCGCGGCGCGGACGGATTGCGGCCCAGCTCAATGTGGCCATGTTCGAGATAAGCAGCACCGCAATTATTCCGATCCAGATCGCCAGCGCGACAGGATCGCGGAATTCGTCGCGTTCCGTGGCCATCCAGAGATAGAAGGGCGCAAAAGCGAGCCCTGCCCCCACCGGTGCAGGTACGCCCGTCAGAAAGCCAGCGGATTTGTGCGGTTGGTCGTCAACGTCGATCCGGGCGTTGAAGCGCGCCAGTCGCAAGGCACAGCAAATCGCAAAGGCCAGGGCGGCCAACCATCCGAAGCTCTTCAGGTCCTGGAGCGACCACAAATACAAGATGATTGCAGGCGCCACGCCGAATGACAGTGAATCCGCAAGGCTGTCGAGCTCGGCACCGAACCGCGACTGGGCATTGAGCAATCGGGCGATGCGGCCATCCACTCCGTCGAGAACCGCCGCCAGAATGATGGCGAGGATAGCGAAAGGCCATTCGCCTTCGATGGCGAAACGAATGCCGGTCAAACCGGCGCACAGTGCCGCAGCCGTAATTGCATTGGGGAGCATCGCGCGCAGGGTAAGGCCTCTGCCGTCAACCGCTGCCGCGCCGTCCTCGTCTTCGGCAGCCTTGGGCCCCACCCGCGCCGGTAAGTCGGAACCTTGCCTGCCTTTGCGCCATTTCGTCACGGCAAATCCAATGGGATGGACTGCGGCACTATTGCGCTATGCCTTCGAGCAGGGCCTGAGCGCCGACTTCGGCGAGCACCGTCTCCCCTGCGATCACCTTCTGACCCATCAACACTTTCGGACTGGTCCCCGCAGGCAGGTACACGTCGACGCGGCTGCCAAACCGGATCAAACCCACGCGCTGACCCTTCGCCAAAGTATCGCCGGGTTTCACGAATGGGATGATCCGTCGCGCCACCAGCCCGGCGATCTGCGTGAAGCCAATCTGCAAGCCGTCGGCACGTTCGACCAGAATGTGTTGACGCTCGTTCTCTTCGCTTGCCTTGTCGAGATCGGCGTTCACGAATTTGCCGGGAATATAGACAAGCCGGCGCACTGTCCCTGCGATCGGCGTGCGATTGATGTGGACATCGAACACGCTCATGAAAATCGAAACGCGAGTGACCGGCCCGGCCGGCAACCCAGGATGACCGGAACCGTCATCGACCTGCAGCTCGGGAGGCGGTTCGACCGTGGTGATCAGGGAAATCAGACCGTCGGCCGGCGCGACAATCGAATTGTCGTCCTGCGGCACGACGCGTTCGGGATCTCGAAAGAACGCAAACACGCCCGCCGAAAGCAGCAGCAGCGGCCAACCGACGATCTCCCAATCCAGTAGAATGAGCGGCACAAGCGCGATCGCCACCGCGATTACGCCGAACTTGCGCCCTTCTGGGTGGATTGCGGGCCAGTTCCATCCAGCTTCACCGCGCCCCTGATTATCGAGAATTTCGCCTGCCATGAGAGCGCATCTAGGGTCTGGTTCCCGCCCCCGCAAGCAAGTGCCGCGCGTCGGCTAGCACAAAACCGGGGAACTTGCCGCTGCCGAGCGGCTCGCAACGGGCGTGCGAGCCAGGACTATCGGCACGCGAAATTCACTCTCTAGTAAGATGTTTACCATATCTCGCGGGGCCGTAATGAGTAGCGTCGCATTCGATATCTCACGCGCCAATCCGCAAGGCGAATCTGCACCGCGTTGGCTCGGAGAATTGCCGATCTACGTCTTTGGCGCGGTGCTTCTGGCCGTATGTGTCGCCTTGCTGGCTTCTCGCGGAGTCCCGATCGGCTTTGGCGGAGTCATCGAGAACGCCCGTCTGTTCGGCCTCTTCACCCTTATCCTGGTCGCTTTCGACGCCGCCTGGCAACTCAACCGCAACCGTCCTGACAGCCCGACCGCGTTCCTCAAGGCCCGCTACACTGCGCTGCCACTTCGCCAGACCATTCTGAGCGGGCTACCGTTGCTGACCATTGCCATCGCCGCGCTGCCTTTCTTCTCCAAGATGAAAGCCGCTATACCGCTGTTCAACGATTACACATGGGATGCCGCCTTCATCGAATGGGATCGAGCGATCTTCTTCGGGTATGACGCCTGGCAAGTCATGCAGCCGGTGCTCGGCTACCCGGTCGTGACCGCATTCCTCGCCCTACTCTACCATCTCTGGTTTCTGCTGCTCTACCCCGGCGTGATGTTCTTCGTTTTCGCGAAGATGGACAGCCGCGTGCGCAGGCAGTTTTTCATGACATACATGCTGAGCTGGGCGCTCATCGGCGGCCTGATGGCGACCTGGCTCGCTTCGGTCGGCCCGTGCTTCCTATCTCCCTTGCTCGGCAACCCGCATTTCGACGCGCAGATGGAATACCTCTATGCCGCCAACGAACAGGTTCCGATCATGGTGCTCAACGTGCAGGAACTGTTGCTGGAGTGGCACGGAAAGTCCGCCAACGGCCTGGGCAGCGGGATCACCGCCATGCCCAGCATGCACTGCGCCATCGCATTTCTGTACTGGATCGCGGTGCGCCGCATCTCCGCGAAATGGGGCGCGTTCTTCGGCGTGTTCTTCTTCGTCACCTGGATCAGCAGCGTCCATCTGGCCTACCACTATGCGGTCGACGGATTGGTTTCGCTGCTCGCTGTGGCCGCAATCTGGTGGGCGTCCGAGCGGATCATAGCCGCTTGGGACGGCTTTCTGGAAAGCCGCAATCAGGCAGCCTTGCGGACGAACACCGTTCCCGCCGAGTAACCGGCTCCAAAGCTGCAAATCAGGCCGGTGTCGCCGGGAGCGAGATCTTCGCTGTATTTGTGAAAGGCGATGATCGATCCCGCGCTCGAGGTGTTCCCGTATGTGTCGAGGACCGTCGGGCTTTCGTCCGCGCTTGCTTCGTGGCCGAGCACACGCTGCGCGATTAGGCGGTTCATCCCGGCATTCGCCTGGTGCAGCCAAAGGCGCCTGATCGCTGCAGGGTCGAGTTGCAGCTTGCCCGCTTCATCGATGATCATCTGTGCGACCATCGGCACCACTTCCTTGAAGACCTTGCGCCCTTCCTGGACGAAGAGCTTGTCGGCGTTGTCGGATGTTTCGGGATGCGCGCGGTTCAGGAACCCGAAATTGTTCCGGATGTTGTTCGAGAACACCGTTTTGAGCTTGGTCCCGAGGATCGCCCAATGCTCATCCGGCGCAATTGCCTCATCTTCGACCAGCACTGCGGTCGCAACGTCGCCGAAGATGAAATGGCTGTCGCGATCGCGCCAGTTAAGGTGCCCAGACGTGATCTCGGGGCTGACGACCAGCACGCTTTTGGCGTTCCCGGAACGGACATAGTCAGCCGCCGTCTGGATACCGAATGTGGCCGAAGAGCATGCGACATTCATATCAAACCCGAACCCTTCGATCCCCAGCGCCTGCTGGATCTCGATCGCCATGGCCGGGTATGCGCGCTGCATGTTCGATGCGGCACACAGCACGGCGTCGACATCTTCCGGCTTCCGGCCCGCCTTTTCGAGTGCCTGTTTCGCAGCGATCACGCCGATCTCCGCCATGATCGAAATTTCGTCGTCCGGTCTCTCGCTCCAGCGCGGCGCCATGACCTCCGGGTCGAGAACCGATTCCTTGTTCATCACGTGGCGGGCCTTGATCCCGCTGGCCTTTTCGATGAAATCGACTGAGGAATGCTGCAGCGGTTCAATCTCGCCGGCTTCGATTGCATCGGCGTGCCGCTGATTTTGGAGGTCCACGAAGCGATTGAAGCTGTCGACCAGCTCTTCGTTCGAGATCGATTCCGCGGGAGTGAACAGTCCGGTTGCGGAAATGACGGGGCGGTGGGTCAGTTGCACGTCTTGCATGGGATGAGCGCAATAGTGCGCAGCGGTTGGCCTCGCAAGACTCCCGCTCTCGTGTGTCGGGAATATCGTTCACGACGCGGCCCGAAACAGCTTGAGCGGGGTGTCCCTTTCGTTACAGTGACAGGGAGCAAACGCTTGTCGCAGCGAATATTTCAACGTGGGGCTGCGAACCAGCTGGGGTTCGATCAGGAATACAGGAAATCATGCAATCAATGTTCAGAACGGGGCGCGCCGGTTGGATTTCTCCAGAGGGATCGAACCCTGAGAAGTCGGTTAGAGTTCAGAGATCGTTTCGCCGCAAGGTGTTGGCATCCCTGGGAGTTCTTCTGGCCACGACTTCGGCTTCGGCCCTGGCCGGCGACGAAGTGCTCTATGAACCGGCTCCCGACTGGATCCAACCGGTCGATCTTTCCACTGTTGAGCGCGACCCCTCGAACAACCTGGTGGTGCAGGACAGGCAGATCAGGATCGAAGACGGGCGGCTGTGGGAATACACGGACACCGTCTATCGTCTCTCCTCCCTGCAGGAATTGGGGCAGGTCGGCACGCTGACCGCCCAATGGCTGCCGGACAAAGGCGACCTGATCGTGCACGAAATTGCGATTCTTCGCGACGACGAGAAGATCGACGTGATCGAGCAAGGCGAACGCATGGAAATCCTGCGCCGAGAGCGATTGCTCGAGATGCGGATCATCGACGGTTCCCTGACCGCCACTATGTCCGTGCCGGGCCTCCAAGTCGGCGACGAACTGCGGATGCGTTACTCGGTAACGAATTCCGATCAGGCGCTAGGACGCGAAGTGCAGAGCCAGGCCATGCTGTGGCGCGAGCCGAGCAAGATCGCCGATTTCAACCGCGTTCTTGCCTCTTGGCCGGATGAGATCGACGTGCGCTGGCAGGCTGGACCGGATTTCGATCCGGGCCAGCCGGAACAGCGGGACGGACACAACTGGATCAGCATCACACTTCCGCTGCCCGAAGCGGAGGACTATCCCTATGATGCACCAGCCCGCTTTCGCCGGCCGACCTTGCTGCAACTCGGAACTTTCGACGGCTGGGGCGAGGTCTCGAGCGTCATGGCCCCTTATTACGAAGTCGATGGCGCTCTGGAGGGCCTCGATGACCTGATCGAAAAGGTCGACGCGATCCGGAAAAGCGAGGGAACCGAGCTCGAACAGGCCGTCGCGGCGCTTGAGCTGGTCCAGGAAGACGTGCGCTATCTGCTCAACGGTCTCGATGGCGGCAACTACCTCCCTCAGGACGTCGCGACCACGTGGGAAAAGCGCTACGGCGACTGCAAAGCCAAGACCGTCATTCTTCTCGCGATATTGGCCGATCTTGGAATCGAGGCCGAAGCCGTGCTGGTTTCGACCAATCGCGGCGAAACGGTGCCGACCTCCCTGCCCCTTCCCGGTGCGTTCAATCATGTCCTGGTGCGCGCAACGGTCGATGGGCAGATGTACTACCTCGACGGCACGAGCCTCGGAGCCAATATCGATGTCGTAGGCAATGTGCCGCCATTCTACTACGCGCTACCGATCCGTGCGGAAGGGGCTGAGCTCGAAGAAATCGTCCAAGAAGCTCCGCTCGTCGCCGATATGGGGATAGAGCTCATCATGGATGCGAGTGTCGGCGCCGACCTGCCGATGCTTGGCACCATGAAGATGAAGATGATCGGGCCTCGCGCCGCACAGATGAACGCAAACGCGGACAAGATTACCGACGACAACAAGCAGCGGATGGGCGGCGGCTTCCGACGGCTCGCGGGCGGCAGTGTCAGCGTCCTCGATGTCAAGGTCGAACCGGGCGAGGACGACAGCGAAGCCACGCTGGTGATCGATGCGGTCTTTCCGCCTTTGCTGGAATTCGAAGGGACCACCGGCGAATTCAAGCCGCCTCTCCCATCGAGTTCGTTCGAGTTTTCCCCCGACAGGTCGCGCAAGGCATGGCGAGACCTCCCTGCCAGTGTGCGGCCTCCCGGAACTTCGACTGCGGCGTATCGCATCACGCTGCCCGAAACATCGGAAGCGTTCGAAATTCGCGGGGAGACCCAGCTCGACCTGACGGTCGCGCGGCAACGGTTCAAACGCGATATCCGGTTGGCAGACAGCGAGCTGGTGATCTTCGAGGAACAGACGAGCCTGGGCGGCGAGGTTCCCGCGGAAGAATTCCGCGCCGAACGCCGAAAATCCTCCCAGCTCGCACGGTCGGAAGTGAAGATCGTTGCACCCGACGCGCTGCCTCGTCGCTGGCGCTTTGCCGAGGGTGCCGATCGATCCGCCCTCGAGCCGATCGATGCCGCCTTCGGCCGTTTGATCGAGGAAGATCCGGAAGAATCGCGCCCGTACCTCAACCGCGCGAACTTCCGATTCCAGACTTACGATTTCGCGGGTTCGCTGGAAGATATGAACAGCGCGATCGAGATCGAGGCGACCGCGCGGATGTACGAAGAGCGTTCCTATGTGCACGAGCAGCTGCTCGATTTTCAAAGCGCCAAGGCCGATCTGGAAGAAGCCTATGCGCTCGACCCCTCGCACGACCGCGCGATCACCCTGGCCCGTATGTTGACCGATTTGGGAGACTTAGCCGAAGCACGCGAACTGCTTGCCGAAGTCGATGGCGACGAGAACGTACGGCGCTCGCTGGCCTATGCGATGGCCGATGTCGAAGCGGTAGAGGGCAACGGGGCAGCCGGTCTCGCGCTGTTGGCAGACCTTCTGATCGATGCACCGAACAACGCCGAGATCCTCAATTCCAAGTGCTGGTTCATGGGCACTTGGGAAATTGGCGTTTCGGATGCGATCCCGGTCTGCACCAAGGCGGTGGAGAACAGCGACAACACTGCAATGGCGCTGGACAGCCGCGCGCTCGCATATTTGCGGAACGGCCAACTCGATGAAGCTCTGGCCGATGCCGAGGCGGCGCTCGAACTCAATCCGGAGCAGACCGAAACCCTGCTGTTGCGGGGTCTCATCTTGCGCGAACTCGGCAGTGCAAAGGGGGAAACCGATATAGCCTCCGCCATTGCGCGCAGCCCGGGAATGGCCCGCAAATATCGTCGCTGGGGATTCGACTTCTAGCAGCAGGACAGCCGATCTCTCGACGCTCGTAGTGCCACAGATTTGAACAGGAACAGCAAGAGCGCAGGATGTGTCGGCGTCACGCGCGAGTCTGAACCGGACACATTCGGATCCGAACATCCGTCGCCGCCCACATTGCCCGCTTCCCGACACAAGCCGGAAGCCACTGCGTAGAGCGAAAGTTCGCCCAGACGAAGACCGAGTTCAGGAGCGTCTGGGATAATTGGTGGACAGGGCTGGATTCGAACCAGCGTACGCTTGCGCGGGCAGATTTACAGTCTGCTGCCTTTAACCACTCGGCCACCTGTCCACACAGGGCTTGCTGGAAGATCATCCAGAAATATGTCCGGGGCCCGACATGGCCCCGCAGCCAAGACGCGCCCCTTTGGCGAAGCCGCGCTTGCCTGTCAATGGGGCGACTGGCAGGGGAGCGTTTGAAGTTGCACAATTGGGACCGAGCATGGCCAAAGGCGAGAAAAAGCGCGCGCTGCGTGGGCGAGCGGGAAGGATGAAAGGCGGGCGCGGATCGGGCCGCGCCACTTCCGGTCATGTCCGGCTGTGGGGCCGCCACCCTGTCGAAGCCGCGCTCAAAAACCCGGCACGCCAGCATCGCAAGCTGTGGGCGACCCGCGACGGGATCGATAGCCTGGACGGCGAATTGCCGCCCGATTTCCCGGTAGAATATGCCGACGTCACCGATCTTGCGCGGCTGGTGGCCAAGGACGCCCCGCATCAGGGGCTGGTACTCGAATGCGAACCGCTCGACGGCACGTTTCTCGACGAAGTGGCGACGGGAGACCCGGCTCGTCCCGTGGTTATCCTCGATCAGGTTACTGACCCGCACAATGTCGGAGCCATCCTGCGCTCGGCAGCGGCATTCGGTGCCGCCTGCATCGTCACACAGGACCGCCATGCCCCGCCCGAAGGTGGCGTGCTCGCCAAGTCCGCATCGGGCGCGCTGGAGACGGTGCCGTGGGTGCGCGTGGTCAATCTCGCCCGAGCCCTCGATGAACTGGCCGAAGCCGGATACTGGCGGATCGGCCTCGCCGGGGAATCCGAAGCGACGCTGGCCGAGGCCCTGCCGACTGGTCCGGTGGCGCTGGTGCTGGGAGCGGAAGGCGAAGGGATGCGCCACAACATCGCAGCGCATTGCGATGCGATCGCCCGCCTGCCGATATCCTCTGCTATTGAAAGTCTGAACGTTTCAAACGCTGCCGCCATCGCGTTATATGCCGTCGCAACGCGCCGATAGAGCGCAGTCGACACTCAGGGTCACTTCGCCTAAACTTCCTGCTGGGAGCATTCGACCATGACCGCCCAATCACCGATTCGCCTCAAGGCCGCCGCCGTTCTGGCCAGCCTTTCGCTGCTCCTTTCCGGCTGCTTCATCACACCCGGCAAATTCACCTCCGAACTGCAATTGATGGAGCAGGATCGCTTTGCCTTCACTTATGAAGGCGAGATCTTCTTCCTCGCTTTGGCGGACCTTGCCGCGATGGGCGCAGCGAACGACACGTTCGAGGCCAATTGCTGGGACCAGGAGACCTTTGAAGATCGCGAATGCACACCGGAAGAGGAAACGGAACAGCGTGCCGAGTGGGAAGCCGGTGCCGAAGCCCGCGCCGCCAAGAATGCTAAGGAAGCGGAACAGATGGCGGCCATCATGGGCGGCATCAACCCCAACGATCCCGAAGCGTCGGCCGAACTGGTCAAACTGCTGCTCCGGCAGAAGGGCTGGAACAGCGTCGAGGATATGGGCGATGGAGTGTTCGAAGTCAGCTATTCGATCTCCGGCAGCCTCAGCCATGATTTCATGTTCCCCGTCATCGAAGGCTTTCCGACAACCAATCCATTCGTTCAGATGATTATGCGCGACGGCAATGTCGTGCGTGTCAACGCTCCGGGCTTTGCCGCGCAGAACGAAGGCGGTCCGATGGGTCCGCTGATGGGCGGAATACCGGGCATGGCCGGATTGGCGAGCCTTTCGGAAGGGGAGAATAGCGAAGAGAAGGTGCCCAATGTCCCGACGATCGAAGGCACTTTCACGATCGTAACAAGCGGAACCATTCGCGCCAACAACACAGACGAGGGGTCCAATCCTACTCCTAACGGTGAAAGCCTCACCTGGAACATATCCCCGCGCACCAAGGCAGCACCGACCGCGTTAATCGACATGTCGCGCTGACCGATAATATTCCGGCAAAGAAAGACCCCGCCGAACCGAAGGTCGACGGGGTCGAATTCCTGGCGCGAGGCGGTGCGCCGGTGCCAGTCAGATCAGTTGACGGCGTCCTTCAAACCCTTGCCGGCCTTGAACTTCGGCTGGTTCGACGCCTTGATCGTCATCGGCTCGCCAGTGCGCGGGTTGCGTCCGGTGGAAGCTTTGCGCTTGGCCACCGAAAACGTTCCGAACCCAACCAGACGCACTTCGTCGCCACCGGACAGGGCCTTCGTAATTGCGTCGAACACGCCTTCGACAGCACTCGATGCGTCATTCTTCGACAGGCCAGTGGTGGCGGCGACTTCGCCGATCAGATCGTTTTTGTTCATCGTTGGAACCCCCTAATTTTCGCTGCAAAATCGGTTGCGGTGAATCGCCTCTCCGAAAGCGCGTAAATTGAGACGTTTTTCGGGAGGCTGTCAAAGGTAAAACGCGCGGAAAAGCGCCGTTTTTGGACGAATCGAAGGCGATTGCGACGAGTCGAAGCCCACCATGACGATTCAAGGGACGACGCGGCCCGGACCATTGGTGAATTGCGCTGCGAATCGCACCGCGTGGGCAAGCCCCCAACCGATCAGTGAGCGGTCGGCACGTCCGATCCCGTTGCGCCCGCCTTGCCGCCGGAATGGCTGGCAAGTTCGTCAGCCTCGGACCATTCGATCGGGACCGGCAATTGTGTCAGCGCATGTTCGAGTACCTGATCGACATGGCTGACCGCCACGATCTCCAGACCCTCTTTCACATTGTCCGGGATTTCGGCCAGATCTTTCACGTTCTCTTCGGGGATTAGGACCGTTTTGATCCCGCCTCGCAAGGCCGCCAGCAATTTCTCCTTGAGCCCGCCGATTGCCAAGACTCGACCGCGCAACGTCACTTCGCCGGTCATTGCAACATCTGGGCGAACTGTCGTGCCCGACAGGGTCGAGACGATCGAAGTGACCATGCCAATCCCGGCGCTCGGGCCGTCCTTGGGCACGGCGCCTTCGGGAAGGTGGATATGGACGTTCTTGCGCTGGAACAGCGAAGGTTTGATCCCGTAGGCGGGCGCGCGCGATTTGACGAAGCTGAACGCCGCAGCGACGCTTTCGTTCATAACTTCACCGAGCTTGCCGGTGGTCTTGATTTCGCCCTTGCCCGGCGTCGTGACGCTTTCGATCGTCAACAGCTCGCCGCCGACCTGCGTCCAGGCCAGGCCAGTGACGGTCCCGATTTGCGCCTCGTCCTCCGACATGCCGTGCTTGAACTTTCGCACACCCGCGAAGTCGCCAAGATTGTCCGGCGTGACCGTCACACTGCTCGCTTCCTTCTCGAGGATCTTGCGCAGGCTCTTGCGGCACAGGCGGGCGATCTCGCGCTCCAGTGTACGCACGCCGGCTTCGCGCGTGTAATACCGGATCAGATCGCGCAGCCCTTCCTCGGTCAGTTCGAATTCGTCGTCCTTGAGACCGTGCTGTTCGACCTGTTTCTTGATCAGGTGACGCTGGGCGATCTCCACCTTCTCGTCCTCGGTGTACCCTTCGAGCCGGATGATCTCCATGCGATCAAGCAGTGGCTGCGGCAGGTCGAGACTGTTCGCGGTGGTGACGAACATGATGTCCGACAGATCGAGGTCGAGCTCGAGGTAGTGATCCTGGAACTTGTTGTTCTGTTCCGGATCGAGCACTTCGAGCAGTGCCGAAGCGGGATCGCCACGGAAATCCTGACCCAACTTGTCGATCTCGTCGAGCAGAAACAGCGGGTTGCTTGTCCCGGCCTTCTTGAGATTGTTGACAATCTTGCCCGGCATCGAGCCGATATAGGTCCGCCGATGTCCGCGGATTTCCGCTTCGTCGCGGACGCCGCCCAATGACTGGCGTACGAATTCGCGGCCCGTCGCCTTGGCGATCGACTTGCCGAGCGAGGTCTTGCCGACGCCCGGCGGGCCGACGAGGCATAGGATCGGACCCTTCAGCTTGTTGGTTCGCGCCTGTACGGCGAGATATTCGATGATCCGGTCCTTGACCTTTTCGAGGCCGTAATGATCGGCATCGAGCACGTCCTGGGCTTTCGCGATGTCTTTCTTCACGCGCGATTTCTTGCCCCATGGCAAACCGAGAAGAATGTCGAGATAATTGCGAACCACGGTCGCTTCGGCGCTCATCGGCTGCATGCCTTTGAGCTTCTTGAGTTCCGCCCTGGCCTTGGTCCGGGCCTCTTTCGAAAGCTTGGTCTTCTCGATCTTCTCGGTCAGCTCGGCGATCTCATCGCCTTCTTCGCCGTCGCCCCCGCCAAGCTCGCTCTGGATCGCCTTCAGTTGCTCGTTAAGGTAGTATTCGCGCTGGGTCTTCTCCATCTGGCGCTTCACCCGCCCGCGAATCTTGCGCTCGACCTGTAGCACCGAGAGTTCGCCTTCCATGAAGGCCATCACCAGTTCGAGCCGCTTGAGCGGATTGGATTCGGTCAGCAGCGACTGCTTGTCCGAAACTTTCGCGTTAAGTGCGGCCGCAATCGTGTCGCCCAACACGCCAGCATCGTCGACATCGCTGAGATCGACATTGGCATCCTCGCCAAGCTTTTTGTTTAGCTTTGCATACTCGCCGAACTGTTCGATGACTTGCCGCATAAGCGCCGTCACTTCGCTCCCGCCGACGGTTTCCGGCTCGAGCAATTCGACTTCCGCCACGACGTGATCGTCTTGCGTCCGCAGTTCGTTGAGCTTCGCCCGGTGCGTTCCCTCCACCAGTACGCGAACCGTGCCATCCGGCAGTTTCAGCAATTGCAGGACTTGGGCAACGACGCCCACATCATAGAGGTCGTCGCTTTCCGGATCGTCGCAGCCGGGATCGAGCTGGGCGAGCAGGAATATGTCCTTGCTGGCTTCCATTGCCGCTTCGAGCGCAGCCACCGATTTGTCGCGCCCGACGAAGAGCGGCACGACCATACCGGGAAAGACGACGATGTCGCGCAAGGGGAGGAGGGGAAAGTGCTGTGTCATTTGATCTTTTTCCAGGGGCGCCGTTGGGGTCGCCGATTGGGTTGGAATATGGGTAGGCTCTGGCAGGCCCGCAATGACTTTGTCGAGGAAGCTGTGGACGCAGCGCACTGGGGAATAGCCCTTAACCCGGCCCCTGCCTTCTGCTAGACCTCCGGCAAAGCACATTCGGTCGCAAACACACAGCACCCGTCTTTGGCCCAGCCGAAGGAGACCGATATGCCACTTGCGCCTGCAAACGCGCTCACCAAGAAACTGAAGTGGAAAGACTTCACGCACCTGGACAAGGATCCACCGAAACCCGGCGGTTCCGCTCAGGCCGCGCTGACCGATGTCGATTATTCCCACAACGCCGCAAAAGTCTGGTCGGACGACGGCAAGAAATACAAGATGAGCCAGAACCCCACAATCACGACCCGGCTGCATCCGGATTGCTGGGTCGCCAATTTCGTCTTCGATTATCCCAAGGCCCAGCAAGACGAATTGCTCAAGCATGAGCAGATCCACTACCTGATCGGAGTGCTTGCCGCGCGCGATTGCGCCGAAGGGTTCAATGCACTCAAAGGCAAGGAATACGACACGGTCGAGGAGGCGACGGAGGAGTTCAATGCTCTGTTCGCAACACTCGACGTGAAGAAAATCCAGCTCAAATACGACAAGGACACGCACAGCCAGCCGAGCAAATTTCCCGTGAAGCAGAAAGCTTGGGCCGACGCGGTCGCCCTCGTCCACAAGAGCAAGGAAAAGAAGCTGCGCCCAACACTGATCGCAGCCAGCCTGATCGACAAAACGATGTGAAGCAAGCGGCCCGCCCGCTTCAGAAAGGATCCATAATGCTCAAATCGGCACTTCTGGCGAGCAATGCGCGGCTCCAGCAGGCATCGAACGGTCCGCCTTCGATCCGCAAACGCCCGCCGGATGACGACAAAGACGCCGTGCAACGCATCCAGAAGGCGCTTTCGCGTTTCGGGTTCAAGCTGCCAAAGTCGTTCCCGCAGGGGCCGGACCTGGAACCCGATGGGCTTTATGGCCCCGAAACCGAAGGCGCGGTTCGCGACTTCCAGAAGCAGGAATTCGCCGGTCAGATGAGCCAATGGGACGGCAGATGCGGGCCCAACACGCTCGGCAAGATGGACCTTCGCCTCGCCGAAAATCCGGTGAAACCGACCGGAGAGATCGAATGCGTCCCTCCCGGCCGAGGGTCCTCGCCTTCATACTGTCTCGTCAAAGCTCCCTCGCCGACGCCAATCCCCTATCCGACAGTCGGAAAGGCGACCGGAAAGCGCCTGCACAAGCCGCTGTCCGTCGGGTCGACACGACCGAAAAGAAGGCTGGTGCGCTAGGCTGGTCCGCGCCGCGGCAGGGCCTCACCCCATCCCGGGCAGATTGAACCCGGGCGGCAGTCCCATGCCGCTCTGCATGCTTTTCATTTCTTCGGCAGAAACCCTGTCGGCCTTGTCGCGAGCATCGTTGAAGGCGGCGGTGACAAGGTCTTCGACCATTTGCTTCTCTTCCGGTTTCATCAGGCTCTCGTCGATCGTCACGCCGAGAATGCGGCCCTTTGCACTCGCGCGAACCTTCACCAGACCTCCACCCGATTGTCCTTCAACCTCGATCGAATCCAGTTTCACCTGCATCTCGTTCATCTGGTTCTGGATTGTTTCGGCCGCCTGCTGCGCTGCCTGCATCATTTCTTCCATCGATTTCATCGGGGATTCTCCATCGGGTTCATCGGCCGCCTGAAACGCGCGCGACATTGCCGTGCGGCTCGATCAGTTCGGCATCGGGAAAGGCTTCGAACGTCGCTTTGACAAGGGGATCGGAGCGAATGCGGTCTGCGGCGGCCTTGGCTTCGGCTTCGGCCTGTTCACGCAAGGACGGTTGCGCATCGCCATCGCCCTTTTCGATCATCCAGCGCTTACCGGTCAGCTTGAAGAGGGCGTCGCGAATGTCGGGAGCGGGATCGTCGGGGTAACTGTCTGCCTGCTGATAAACCAGCCGTTCGGACGTCAGCGAAATCACACGTACGCGGTCGCGCATCATCTGGGCGACCCGAAGGTGACCGGCATTGTCGACCCGTTCGACCAATTCCGCCCAGTCGAGCCGGGACGCCGCGACAGGCGCATTCTCGCTTGGCGAATTGCTTTCGCCCGAGGGGACTGGTCCGCTCGACGCCAATTCCTCCAGCCGCTTCGCGAGCTTGCCAGGGTCCGGCATTTCGCTCGCATGGAGTGCCCGCAGCAGCGCCATTTGCGCCGAAACCAGTGGATCGGGCGCCTGCCGTACTTCCTCGTGGCCCTTGAGCAGCAATTGCCACAATCGGTGCAACTGCGAGGGGCTTAGCCGCTTCGCGAAGTTGGCCAAGGCGGTGCGTTCCTCTTCGCTCGGTGCATCGGGTTCACCGCCCGAAACCTGCGCGACGGTGATCTTGTGGACGAGATCCATCAGCGCCCGCATCAGCGCCAGTGGCTCGACGCCGAGCGCGTATTGCTCGTCGATCCCGGCGAGCAGCGCTTTGGCATCGGCATCGAGCAGGGTGCCGAGAAGCTTGCGCTGCGCGCCCTTGTCGGCGAGGCCCAACATGTCCTGCACCCGTGTTGCAGTCACCTTGCCGTCTGTGTCGAGATCGGCGTGGGCAATCGCCTGGTCGAGAATCGAAAGACCGTCGCGCGCCGATCCCTCCGCAGCGCTCGCGACGATCCGCAACGCCTCATCCTCTGCTTCGACCCCTTCGAGCCGACACACATTGCCATAATGCTCGGCCAACAGGTCAGCCGGAATACGCCGCAGATCGAAGCGCTGGGTCCGGCTCAACACTGTGACCGGCAGCTTCTCGACTTCCGTCGTCGCGAACAGGAATTTTACATGCGCCGGCGGCTCTTCCAGTGTCTTGAGCAACGCGTTGAATGCGTTGCGCGACAGCATATGAACCTCGTCGATGATGTAGATCTTGTAACGCGCCGAAACCGCTGCGTAGCGCACTTGTTCGATGATCTCGCGAACGTCGTCGACGCCGGTGTGCGAAGCGGCATCCATTTCGATCACGTCGATATGGCGACCTTCGGCGATCGCAGTACACGGCTCGCACTGGCCGCACGGATCGATTGTCGGTCCGCCTTGTCCGTCGGGTCCGACGCAGTTGAGCGCCTTGGCGATCAACCGCGCGGTCGACGTCTTCCCTACCCCGCGCACCCCGGTCATCAAGAAGGCATGCGCCAGCCGATCACGCTCGATAGCATTGGCGAGCGTGCGAACCATCGGTTCCTGCCCGATCAACTCGGAAAAAGTCTGCGGGCGATACTTGCGTGCGAGCACCCGGTACGGCTGGCCGGTCTCCGCCGTCGGTGCAGGCGCAGGTGAAGGCTCGGCAGGTTTTGCGGCCGGTTCGGGATCGCCGAACATCGCCGACTGACCGGCAGCCTCCAACTCGGCGGCGGTCGGTGCGTCGTCTTCTTCGGGCTGGGTCAGATCGGGATCGGAATCGGTCACGCGGGGAAACTAGGCGCTTGGCGCAGTTTTGTCATGACGCGGTTTGGGGAAAATCGAAGGAGCCGAGCGACCCGTCGCAATTCACCTGGGCTGCTTCCTTCCGGACCTGACCCGGTGAGCGAACGCAAACGTCCACCCGACTCCCGAAAGCGCATATGGAAAGGAGTCGGTTAAAAATCAACTCACTTGAAGTTGTCGGCATAGGCCTGGAGCTTGAGCGACTTTGCAGGCGTTGCATGCACGCGTGCATTGATGCCGTATTTCTCGGCATAGGCCTTGGCCGCATCCTTGCTCGGAAAGTTGAGCCTGACTTGCGCCTGAGTGTCGCCGCTGCCGGTCCAACCCATCAGGGGATCGGGTTTGCGAGCTTCGGATTGCTCGAATTCGAGGACCCAGATGTCGGTCTTCGCCTTGCCCGATTGCATTGCACTCTTGGGCTGCTGGTAGATGCGTGCGCTCATGATGCGATCGCCAATAATCCAATCCTAGCCCCGATTGAAGGCGTTTTTGGTCTTGAGGCTGGGCTTTTCCACCCACGGTTGGTCGGGCCAGCGATGCTTGGGGTACCGCCCCTTCATTTCCTTCACGATATCCGCCCAGCTGCCGCGCCAGAACCCAGGCAGGTCGCGCGTGGCCTGGATCGGTCGACCGGCGGGACTGGTGAGCTTGAGCAAGAGCGGCGTTGAACCGATCATTGGATGCGTGTCGAGCCCGAACAGTGCCTGCACGCGAACCTCGACGCTGGGTGCATCGTCGCCAAGGTAGTCTATCCTATGGCGAGTTTCTGCGGGCGACGAGAAATGGGTAGGCGCCTCTCGATCAAGTCGCTCGCGGACCCTCCAATCGACCGTCGACAGCACGGCATCGGAGAAACGTTGGGGCGGCAGTTCGAGATCGCGCCGACCGTGCAGAAGCGGCGCAAGCCAAATCGGCGCGGACACTCGCAACTTATCATGCGAAAGCTCATTGATTCCAGCAAATTCGGCCCGCGCGAGGAATCCGGAGGGAAGAATTGCGCCCAGCTTTTCCAGAGCCTTTTCCACAAGTACATCCACAACCTTTTGCGGATCGGGATGGGAGTCCGGCTTGCTGAGAACGGTGATCGCGCCAAATTTGACTTCACACTTCGCTTCGATACGGTTTTTGTTTTTATTCCAACTTATTAAACGATGTTCTTGGAGTTGATCCTCAAATACGATTTCGACCTGGGCCGGATCGAGCTCTGCGGCTGCGGTGATGCGCGCGCCCTTGGCCAGACCTTGCGCATCGCCGATTACGATCCATTCGGATCGCGCAAGCGACGATGTCGGATCGAGCTTGAAACCGCGTCCACCGACTGAAAGCCAGTCCTCACCGCTGGCATCGCGGCGCTTTGCCACGAAGTCGGGCCTTGCGAGCGCGAGACATTCGCTCGGACCGAATTCATCGACGGCGTCGAACGGAACCAGCTTGCTCGCGGCATTCGCCCAGCGTTGTGCAATCTTGCGGGCGTTTTCGGCGCGTTGCGAACGGTCGTCGCTCCAGCGAGCATTTCGCTGCACCAGGTCGACACTGCGCCCGCCGAGCCCGCGTTCCTGGAGAAGCATGACCGTTCGCGCAGCGCCTTCGGCAATTCCGAAGCGAGCTCCCAACAATATGTTGGCAGCATGGTCTGGCGCCATCGGCATGCTTGCGATCGCTTCCCCCCATTCGGTGATACGCCCCCCCGTATCCAGCGCCGAAAGCTTCTCGAGCGTTCTCCTCGCGGTCGACAGGGAGGCTTCGGGCGGACGATCGAGCCAGCGCAAGCCGGAGGGATCGCTCGATCCCCACTTGGCCAGCTTCAACAGTAACGGGGCCAGATCAGCAGTCTCGATCTCCGGAGCGGCGAATTCGGGCCTGCCAAGGTGGCCACCTTCCTCCCACAGCCGATACGCGACACCCGGTCCCTGACGCGCAGCGCGGCCCGCACGCTGCGCCGCCGCCGCCTGGCTCGCCCGTTGGGTAACCAGATGCGTGGTCCCGGCCGCGCGGTCGAATGCCGCGCTGCGCGACAGGCCGCCATCCACCACGATCGAAACCCCGTCGAGCGTGAGTGACGTCTCGGCGATCGCGGTTGCCAGTACCACCCTCCGCCGCCCGTCCGGGTCCCGACGGATTGCGCTGCGTTGCCCGGCCGGATCGATCTGGCCATGCAACGGCAGGATCGGCGTCTCGGGCAGTTTGGCTTCGAGGCGCTCACGCGTCCGTTCGATCTCACGAACTCCGGGCAGGAATGCGAGGATGTCGCCTCCCGCTTCGCGCCACGCGATCATCGTCGCTGCGGCGACCTGATCCTCGATCGACTTTGCAGGATCGCTACCCAGCCACCTGATCTCGAGCGGAAAGCTTCGTCCTTCGCTTTCGATCACCGGAGTGCCGTCGCCCAACAGGTCCGCAAATCGCGCGCCGTCGATCGTCGCCGACATCACCAGCACGCGCAGGTCTTCACGGAGGACCGCGCGTGTTTCCAATGCCAACGCCAATCCGAGATCGCTATCGAGATGCCGCTCATGCGCTTCGTCGAACAGGATCGCCGACACACCCGGCAGTTCCGGATCGTCGACGAGACGGTTGACGAGAATCGCTTCGGTCACGACGAGGATACGCGTCCTGCCGGACACCTTGCTATCGAGCCGGGTCATGTAGCCAACGGTTGCACCGGGCTTCTCGCCCAGCATCTGCGCCATTCGCTCAGCTGCCGCGCGAGCCGCAACGCGGCGCGGACTGGTGAGGATGATCTGCCCTTTGCACCAATCCTCGCCGATCAGATCGGGGGCCACCGCCGTTGTCTTGCCCGCGCCGGGAGGAGCGATCACGACGCCCGCACCCGCGCCCGCCAGGGCGGCGCGGATATCGGCCAGGACGGATAGAATGGGAAGCGGGTCGTTCAATATCCGCGTGCGACCGCGAATTGCGCGGCTTCGGACATGGCCGCGCGCGCCTTGCCATCGGGGAAGATCGAGATCGCGTCGATGGCACGCTGGGCGAAATGCCTTGCCCGTTCGCGCGTATCTTCGAGCGCATTGTGCCTTTCGATCAGGCCGATCGCTTCCGCCAGATCTTCGTCGCCCGTGCGATGTCCGGCGATCGCATCCTTCCAGAACTTGCGCTCGACATCGTCTCCGCGCGCATAGGCGAGGATCACCGGCAGCGTCATCTTGCCTTCGCGGAAATCGTCGCCCTGATCCTTGCCCATCTGGGCGGCATCCGAATCGTAATCGATAGCGTCGTCCACGAGCTGGAATGCGACGCCGAGATTGCGGCCGTAATCCTCGAGCGCGCGTTCCTGATCCTCATTGCATTCGGCGACCACGGCGCTGATCTGGCTTGCCGCGGCGAACAGGGCCGCAGTCTTCGCGCCAATGATATGCAGGTATCGGTCTTCGCTGGTTTCGATCTGGCGCTGCGCCGTCAGCTGGTTGACCTCGCCTTCCGCGATCACGGCGCTGGCATGGCTGAGAATGCGAAGGACCTTGAGCGAACCGTCTTCGGTCATCAATTCGAACGCACGGCTAAACAGGAAATCGCCGACCAGCACGGTCGCCGGGTTTCCGAAGATGATATTCGCTGCAGCCTTCCCGCGCCGCAATTCGCTGCCGTCGACAACATCGTCGTGCAACAATGTCGCGGTGTGGATGAATTCGACCGCAGCGGCGAGCTTGTGGTGCCGGTCGCCCTGGTACCCGACCAGTTCCGCGCCTGCCAATGTCAGCATCGGTCGCAGTCTCTTGCCTCCACCGGAAATCAAGTGGCCGGCGAGACGTGGAATGAGCGGGATTTCGCTCTGCATGCGTTCGAGGATGACGGTGTTGACCGAATTCATGCCATTGGCCGTCAGCGACAGCATCGGATCGAGCGTCGGTCGCTTGCGCGGCAGAGGGACGACGTCGGCACTCATGATTTTCCGCATTTGGGCGAGCGCGCCCGGCTTGGCAAGCGCTGAATTGTTGCTAGCTTCGGCACATATGACGGATTCCATGCAACCTGCCCCAGAAAGCGAAGACGCGCCGGACGGGGTTCTTGCCGCTTATCGCAAGAGCATCGACAATATCGATGCGGCGATCATTCATATGCTGGCGGAAAGGTTTCGCATCACGCAGGCCGTCGGCGAGTACAAGGCCAAGGTTACATTGCCGCCGGCCGATCCCGCGCGCGAACAGAGGCAGATTTCTCGCTTGCGCAAGCTATCCGAAGAAGCCGACCTCGATCCCGAATTCAGCGAGAAGTTCCTCCGCTTCATTATCGATGAAGTTATTCGACATCACGAGAAAGCTCGAAAGGGCTGACTTTTCAGGGAATCTGGGGAACGCCGCCCGTTGACGTTTCTGGAGCAGGTGGCGGCAACGCGGTTGGCGGCGGCTTGACCGGAGGGGGTTCCGGCAGGCGCGTCCGCTGCTCAATCGCTTCGAGTTGTTCGATCCGCGACTGAACCAGGTCAAATCTTTCCTGAAGGACCCGGCGCTGCTCCTTCGACAGGCGAACCCGGTTGCCTTCCCGGTCGAAGGCGTAGCGGCCGCGTCCCGGATAGATCAGGCTGTCGATGTAGCAGGCTTCGCCGACGGCGACGTCCTTGTTGCAGCCCGGCCCGACGGGCCCATTGTCGAATTCCAGCGCGCTGTAGGGATTGTCGAACACGGTTCGCGTTCCACCCAAGGAGTCGCCCGTGGTGCATCCAGCCAATGCCACCGACATTAGCGCCGCGACCAATGCTCCGGCTCGCATGCATTCCCCTTTGCAGTCCAATGCGAAAGCAATCCAATCGCTCGGGCCGATTGAACTCTTGATGAACTGAGAATGCCGGACGTAAAAGACGAGGGCACGGAGCCGGATGCCGGTTCCGTGCCCTCAAGGTTCCGAGCCAGTCAGAAATTGCGGCACGGAGCATGCCGGCAGGATTTGTGGGGCCAATCTCCCGCCGGTTTGAATGGATCGGTCAGCGCGGTGCCCGACGGTTGGCGCGGCGCGGCTTTCGGGCACCTTGCTTGCGCGAGGTACTCACGCTGCGATTGACCCGACCGTTGCTGCGGGTGGTCGTGCGATCGCGCGCGTATACCGTCTCTCCACTCGAATTGGTGACACGCTGGCTTGCACTCGAATTGCCCATTCCGTCGCGACTGCGATTGCCATTGACGTCGAAGGAATTGCCACGGCGTCCGGTCGCGGTGCCGCTGAATGTCGAACCGTTGTCGGTCCGAATCCGTTCGCCGTTGAAGGTTCGCGAATTGCCTTGCGGGCCGGTCTGCGTGCGGCTGACGGTGGCACCCGTTTCGGTGCGCTGGCGGTTGAGATTGCCGGAAGCGGTGTTGCCATTGTTCTTGTTCGTCACTTGACGGTCTCGGTTGAAGGTCCCCGCTTCGCGATCGACCGTGGTCGTCTGCGTGGCGGTGGCGTTCGGTCCGTCGAACGTCTTGGTGCGTGTCTGTTCCTGCGCCATGGCGGCGGGAGCGACGGCAAAGGTGGCGATCGCGGCGAATGTCAGGGTCGATTTCATCTGGTTGTCCTCATCCTGGAGATGTCGGTTGCGGGGTCGTTCCGGTCCCAAATCCACCTTTTCGGGGCGGTGACATTCCAATGACGAAGCTGGCGCAGTTTCCCTTCGCGGCAATTCAAGATTCTTGGTCGATTTCCTCCTCAGGGGTGGGAGGTGGGCCGGATTCTTCGGTCGCGAGTGCCTCGTCGACCGATCGATCCGGCGAAGCTTGTTGCTCCAGACGCTCCTGTCGTCGTTCTTGCCTCCGTTCACGCAATCGTCGGAGCCTCTCACGGCGTTCTTCAGGTGACATTTCCCTGAAGCGCTCCAATCGGTCGCCACGAACGGGCCGTCCCACCGCGTCGCGCTGTTCGCGGATGAAATCCTCGCGAGTCAGTTCTTCGCCGCTTTCGACGCGTTCGCGCAATTCGTCGCGACGTGTGTCGAGTCGTTCGTCAATTCGTTCGTCGCGGCGCTCGCGGAAGCGATCGATGCGTTCTCTCAGGCGCTCTTCTTGTCCGGGTGTGGGCACACGCAAGCCCTGCTCGCGCCTCCGATCGATCACATTGTCGATCCGCCGATCGACCCGTTCTCGCCGCGTGCCGGTGCGTTTGGCCCTCACTTCATCGACCCGGCGAAATGCCTCTTCCAGCTCTTTGGGCGAGTCGATGGGACCCTCCAGGCGAACGGGCTCCTGCTCATCAGGCACCAAATCGGCGCTGCCTTGGGATTGCACGGGCGCAGCAGGTTCGGAAGGCTCTTCCCGTCCAGTGATGGTCGCCCACACCTTCTCGACCGACGGAACCGAAATCGGCAAGTCGCCGAGCAGCCCGGTCGCCGCGGCCGTTGTTGCCAGTGCGCCCGCAACGATCCCGCCGATGGCAAGTCGGCGGACGCTGCGCCACCGCCGCACGCCGCCGCCACCGGTGCGAGATTCCGGCAGAGGCGCCGGTCGATCCCCTGTGCGCGCCAGCACTCGATCTGCAAAATCGTCCGGTAAGTTGGGCGCTTTGTCCGCCGCAAGCAGGCGTCCGAGCGGGCTGTTGGGGGAGATCTGGGAGTTGTCGCTCATGCCGCACCCCCTTGTTCCGCGAACGC
This sequence comes from Erythrobacter sp., assembly GCA_030065195.1. Classification (GTDB taxonomy): domain Bacteria; phylum Pseudomonadota; class Alphaproteobacteria; order Sphingomonadales; family Sphingomonadaceae; genus Erythrobacter. The sequence continues at coordinate 24,580 of JASJDE010000030.1, forward strand.
CTTTCGCAAGGACGCGCGAGCCCGATGCAGCAGCGATTCGAATGCCTTGATATTCATGTCGAGTGCTTCGGCCGCGTCCGCATTTGGCAATTCCTCGTAATAGGTCAGCACAATCGCCGCTCGCTGGCGTTCGGGCAGCGCAGCAATCAGAGCGCGGGCCTTAGCCCCGTCTTCATCCGCTTCGATCTGTGCATCGGCCAGCGGCGCTTCGTCGGCGCGATCAGGGACCTCGCCATCCGAGTTCCGCTTGGCCACGCGCAGGCGATCGATCGCAAGATTGACCGTCACGCGCTTCAGCCACGGTGCCAGCCTCACCCCTGCACCCCCGGATCGGGCATCGAGGCGCGGTGCATGATCCCACAATCTCAACATGGC
>JASJDE010000185.1 GCA_030065195.1 Erythrobacter sp.
GGGGGCAACCCCGTGGAGGTTCGAGTCCTCTTCTGGGCACCAGCTAGGCAAAAACGCGAGCAATAGCCTTGCTTCATGTCACGTCGTGCAGGATGCGCCTCCCAGGACGCAAAAGCGGGCGCAGTGAGGATGATTGAGCGAGACTTCGCCGCTTGCCTCGGCAAGAGTTGAGCCAAGATCGAACCCAGCTTGATACGGCAACAAAGTGCATGCCGCCACACGGGGTTCCTCTTCTCCCTTGCGTTTGACCACCATGCGACTTGTCGCGCACATCACGGTATTGGGATCGACCCCGAGAATGCTCCAGCAGGCGTTCGTGATCTCGGCAATATCGGCCGTTTCGTCCATGGCCGGAAACAGCACCAATTGCGACGGATCGTCCGCATCGACTGGTATACAGTATTCGTCAAAGAGCTTTGCGAAGCCGCGCCGCGCATCAGCATCGCTTTCGTGTTCTAGTTGCCGTCCCGCCACGGCAATATTGAAGTCGTGGCGCGTCAACCACAGGAGGCCATCGATCGCCTTTTCCCAGCTCGGCCCGCGCTCCGCTTCATGAATCTCCGGAGTGAAATGGTCGAGACTCACCCGTATCGTCAGCCTCTCCCGGCTTTCCAGATCGAGCAATTCGCGCTCGAATCGTCGCATTGGACGCATGGCATTTGACAACACAAGAACATCGAAGCCTCTCCCAAGGCAAAGTCGAAGGATCGGTAGCATCTCCGGATTCATGAACGGCTCGCCGCCGGTAAAGGCGATCTCTCGCGTCGGGAGATTGTCGCGTGCAATTTCGTCGAGGAACGGCTCGATCTCGGCCGTTTCTATATAGACCAGAGCGTCGTTTCGGGGCGAACTCTCGATGTAGCATGTCGTGCAGGCGAGGTTGCAGAGGGTGCCGGTATTGAACCACAGTGTTTCCAGACCGCGCAGTCCAATACGGGCCCGGGATTCGCCCTTTGCAGTTACATTCGGATCCGAGAATTTTTCGGGCGAGATTTGCTGAGCATCGCTCAAGGCAAACGGAGACGGGTCGAAAGTCATAGAGATATGTTCGGATCAACTCGAAGAAAGGTGACAATACAGCGAGATTGACCTTGTAACCATATTTGACCATCCCCGAATAGAGAAACGCGGAGTTTAATTGGTTAGAGGGCCCAGATCGCGAATATGAACCTAGAAAATAGCAAAGAGTATTACGGCGAAGTCTTGCAGAGTTCGAGCGATCTCAAGACCGATGCCTGTACAATGGCGGATACCCCGCCTCCACACGTGGTTGAGGCGCTGGCCAATGTTCATAGGGAAGTGAAGGCCCGGTACTACGGCTGCGGTCTGGTCGCACCATCTGCAATCAAGGGTGCTCGAATTCTCGATCTCGGATCGGGTTCCGGGCAGGATGCATACCTTCTTGCGCAGCTCGTGGGCGAAGAAGGCGAAGTCGTGGGTGTGGACGCGACGCCGCAACAGCTGGCGGTCGCTCGCGAGTACCTAGATTGGCATCGCGATAGATTCGGTTTTGGGAAAAGCAATGTCCGGTTTGTCGAAGGGGACATCGAGCGGCTTGCCAAGCTTGGTCTCGAGCAGGGCAGCTTCGATGTTATCGTTTCCAACTGCGTGATCAATCTCGTTGCAGACAAGGCAGCCGTCTTCCGTGCCGCGTTCGACCTGCTCAAGCCCGGCGGCGAAATGTATTTTTCGGACGTCTATTCCAATCGCCGCGTCCCGGCTCACTTGCATGGTGACCCGGTGCTGCATGGGGAATGCTTGGCCGGTGCACTCTACTGGGGCGATTTCCTTTCCCAAGCAAGGCGTGCGGGTTTCACCGATCCGCGGCTCGTAAATGACCGTCCGCTCGCAATCGGCGACAAGGACGTAGCCGCAAAACTGGAAGGGATCGGTTTCTTTTCAGCGACATATCGACTGTTCAAGATCGACGGTCTGGAAGACGAATGCGAAGACTACGGGCAAGGCGTGATCTATCGCGGCGGGGTGATGGGCGAAGGTCGTGTCTTCACGCTCGACAAAGGTCATGTCATCGAAGCTGGACGGTTGTTCCCTGTTTGCGGAAACAGTTGGAAGATGCTCGCCGAATCGCGGTTTGCCGAGTACTTCGAGTTCGTCGGGGATTTCAGCCAGCACTTCGGCATATTCGAAGGGTGCGGAGGCGGGCTTCCCTTCGATGTCTCGAAGGACGCCGAGCCAGCGAGCTGTTGCTAGGCAGCGAAGCGGCGTTCACTTCGTCCCGGCCGCAAGGTTGGGCCACCTTGCCAAGTCCTCTGGACGGTCGCAGTCCGGCAGAGCTTCGAGCAGAAGCGGTTCGATCTCTAGTTTTCGTAGCCGACGCAGTGTTTCGGGAAGGACCTCTGCCGTGCTCCATGGCATTTCGATGAAGAGCTCCGGAAGCGGATCGCGCATGGCGATCAGGTAGTATCCGCCATCCTCTGCCGGCCCGATCACGACCGGATGGGTTGCAAGCCCATCGATCGCAGCCTGCACGATCTCAATGTCGAGATCCGGAGTATCTGCCCCAAGGAATACGACCGGCGCATGGTCAACAAAAGCGAGCAGCCTGTCCGTGAGATCGCCTTCCACCTGCTGCGAGAATTCCAGGCCGGGTCCGAGCCAGTTTTCGAAGGCAGCATTGGGCGCACCCGTTGTCGCAATTGTTACGGTGGCGCCGGTGCCGCGCAACACTCGAACAGTCCGTTCGGTCAGATGTTTGTGGATCGCGGCCGCCCCTTCAGCTCCCACAGCAGGAATGAGCCGCGTTTTGCACTGGCCGGCGACCGGGAAACGCGCAAACAGTACGAGATGCGGAGATGGTTCCATGTTCGGATCAGTCGGCATGGCAGCGAAGCTAGGGTCTCAGGCTGGTCGGTCGATCTGCACGGTCAATTTGTCGATGGCATTCAGGAACGGGTGAGCCTGGCGTTGCGGCGGGTTCAATACTCGTATCCTGAAATCGCGCTCGAGCAATTCCGACAACAGGATCTGGAGCTGCAGTTCGGCCAGCCGCGCTCCCACGCAGCGATGGACGCCGTATCCGAACGACAAGTGTCGTTTGGCGTTTTCCCTGTCGACAAGAAATCGTGAACCGTCCTTGAAGATCGCCTCGTCGCGATTGGCCGAAAGGTACCACAAGACGACCTTGTCTCCTTTGCGAATCGTCCGACCCCCAAGTTCGAAATCCTGCATGGCGGTTCGGCGCATATGAGAGATCGGACAATGCCAACGGATGACTTCGCTTGCTGCGTTTGGAATGAGCGACGAGTCGACCGCGATTTTCTCCCACTGTTCTGGCCAAAGGCTGAAGGCCTCGACCAATCCAGACATGGCGTTCCGGGTCGTATCGTTGCCCCCCACAATCAGGGTCGCCATATTGCCCATGAATTCATGCGGGGTCATTTGCCCGAATTCCTCGGAATGGATCATGGTCGACAGGAGGTCCGGCGCGGGGCCGCTCTCGGTCCGGCTTTGCCAAAGCTGGAAGAACCGGCCTGCCATTTCGACCAACTGGGCCGATCGTTCCTTCCTACGATTGTTGATCATATCGAGCGAGGAAATGGCATCCGACCAGACCCGCAATTTGTGCCGCTCATCCCAAGGGAAGTCGAACAGGATCGCCAGCATATCTATGGTTAGATCGATCGATACGGCGCTGACCCAGTCGAATGGTTCCCCGATGGGCAGGGAATCGAGCTTGTCAGCTGTCCGCTTGCGTATCGATGCGGTCAGTCGTTCCATCTCCGATGGTGTAAATGCCGCGGAAATCGCGCGTCGCTTCCTCGTGTGGGCTGGCGGATCCATCATTATGAATGATTCAAGATAGGCGAGTTCCTCAGCCTTTACGTCGATGATGGTAATGCCGCCATTGAGATGCGAGGATGAGAAGACCGTCGGATTAGCTTCAACTTCAAGGATGTGGTCGTAGGAACAGATCGACCAAAACGATCCATAGGTGCTGTCTCTGCAAAAGTGCACCGGAGCTTCGCGTCGCAATCGTTCAAAGACTTCGTGTGCCGATCCGTCGGAAAAGCGATCATGCAAACTGGGATCGATATCGTCGATGGCTCCAGAAATTTCGACGACCATTTCGAGTTGTTCCCTAAGTCATTGTTACAGAGGATTTAGTTCAAGCGAGTCTGGCAGACTAGTGGTGATTGTTGGAGCGCGATCGTTCTTCCATTTCTGTTGCGAATTCGCATTTGGAAATGCGAATGACTGCGAACGGAAACAAGAACGGGTATATGTCGAACTGCACCGAACTCATCCCTTTCCGTGACAATAGCCGGCGCATTGTATGGGTTGTTATTGAGAGGGAACTGTTTCGCCTTTCGATCGGTAGACGAAAGCCGCGATCGCGATCGCGACGCCAGTCAATGCAAATCCAGTAAGCAGGAAGCCACGCGCTCCACCGATTGCGATCACGACGCCGGTTGCCGCAGCACCAGCCGCAAAGCCGGCGTCTCGAAGCATCGCACCGAGGCCGATCGCAGACCCGGAACGGTGGGCGGGGACAGCTTGCACCAACAAGGCGATGGCCGCAGTTCCCACCATCCCCGATCCGACGCCGAACATGATTGCAGAAGATAGCAACCCGTTTGCAGTCGGCGCAGTAAGCGGAAGCAAGAGGGCCAGCATCTGGAACGCCAATCCGGAGAAGAAGACCAGCTTCGCCCCTCTCCGGTCGGCGAGCCAGCCACCTCCAAGACGCCCTGCCGCTACCGACACTCCGAAGAATGCATACAACAGAACGATGATGGCCTGTGCGTCGAATGCACGCACCAGGAAAGGCATGTGGGCCTCAAAACCTCCTTGCATCCCCGCAGTTACCGCAAGCGCAAGCACGGGTGCCAAGACAATAGATCCGAATAGCAGAGTGAAAGAGCCTTCTAAGTCTTCGGTTCCCATTTCTGCGGATGCGCGGCGTTGATCTCCGGGAAGCAAGAGGATTGCCGGAAGCATCAGTGCGACGGGCAGCAGCCATAGATAGACATCCACGCCGAGCGACCACAGCCAGATCCCTATCGGTGGAGGTACCAACAGGCCCAGGCTGCCCACGCTTCCGTAGACGCCGATCCGCGTTCCACGTCTTTGCAATTCTCCGGCTTGGGCCACGTATGCATAACCGGAGATCAGGAATGCGCTGGTGGTTGCTCCGTGAACGAAGTTCGCGGCTGCCAACAGAGGTAACGCTGCATCGAATGCGATTATGGAGATTCCAAGTGTCAGGGAGGACAGCGCTCCGATGATCGCCGCGACAAGGCTGACTTTTCGAGCGCCGCTACGGTCGACAGCATTGGGCAACAGGATACGAAATGAGACTGCGCCCAATGCATGGAAACCGACTACCAGTCCAATATAGCTTGGACCGAAATTCCGCGATGACAGTTCGGCGGGTAGCGCACCCATAAGAATGCCGTAGGATGCGAAAAAGAAGAAACCACCCAGGGACGCAACGATGAGGCTCCGCCTGGTCTCGCTGTTTGCGACGCTTCTCGAACTTTGAGTCATTTTCCTCCGGTACGGTTCACAATCCGACACAAAAATGATCAGCATCGCGCGCGTGTGCCACGGATGGGAGTGCACTCATAAGTAGGCCCGTTCGAGGCACTGCAACGGCATGATGATATACTGGCGTGTCTCACTGGAAACCACAACTCCATTGCAGGTTTGGGTGTGTGGCGACAAATAGAAATGCGGAATTGGAGAGCCTTTCGCCACCAATATGATTCTGTTCATACTGCGGTATTCATAGAGCCTGTTCCTAGTGCATCATTTCACTCGGCTTGTTACTACTCAAATTCATAAAATTCAGCTTTGTATTGTGAATTCCCTGAAATGTGACATAGTTACTGACTAATTCGAGGATTAGAATGAGAATTTACTAGCCATGAGAGTGGTGGTGATCAGTAATTCTCAGGCGAAGATCGGTCCGGAGTATTGAATGCCGC
>JASJDE010000186.1 GCA_030065195.1 Erythrobacter sp.
CCATGTCCTGATCGAACACATTGGCAAGCTGCGGCCCCATCTTGTCGGCGGCCCAGGCAAACGGTTCGCCGTCGGGAATGTAGGTCATCTCGACCGCGCGCGGACGTTCCTCGCCCTTGGGCGTCGGGAACAGCAGGCGGATCTCCATGATGCATTCATGCGGCGTGTCGCCGGGGAGCCAGCGATAGGTCAGCGTGGGCAGAAAGCCGATCCACGGCGCGAAATTGGGGAAGATGTTGTAGGTGAAGTTGTCGAGAATCTCGCTGTCCGAAGCGTCCGAATAGTCGTAGCCGTATTGCTCGGTGAAGCCCTGCCGCCCGGCCTCGGCCAGCACCCGTCGCGCTGCGAGCGGGTCGGCGGTGTCGAAATCCTCTTCCCCGTCTCCGGCTGCGAAGCGGCGGTTGGTCTCGCTATCGGCTCCGCCCGAGAATTCGTTCATCTTCTCGAGCACGTAGTCCGAGCCTTTGCCCTTCACATGCGGGCTCAGCACGCCCGAGGGGGTGATGGCGCGGTTGAAGTGGTCGCCGATCAGGTCGTAACGCGTGTTGGCATCGCCGAGGAAGGCGAGCAGCTGCGGATGCGTGGTGATCGAGTGCCATGCTTCCATGAACGCCTCGGCCGTCGCCTTCCAGTTCGCCGGGAACTTCTTCTGCACCCACATGCCGGTGTAGCGGTTCTCGAAGTCGTAGCGCTCGTAATGCGTGGCCGCCGGACCGAGCCAGGTCTTGAAATCGGGCAGGTCGTGATTCTCGGTGAGCATCACGAAGCCTTGCCACAACTCCACGCGCGCTTCGGGCAGGCACATCTTCTTGTCCTTGAGGTGCTTGAAGTCCCACTCCGACGGGATTTCCTTCAAGCTTCCGTCATTGCGCCAGGTGAAACCGTGAAACGGACAGCGCAACTGGATCGAAGGGCCGCCCTCGGTGCGTAGCTTGCGGCCGCGGTGGAGGCAGGCATTGTAGAACGCCTTGACGCTCCCATCCTTCTGCCGGATCAGGACGAAGCTCTTCCCCGCAATCTCGAAAACGACTGTGTCGCCGGCATCGGGCATCTCGTCTTCGCGTGCCGCGAACAGCCAGACATTCGGCCACATCTTCTCGCGCTCGAGCCGGGCGAATTCCTCGCTGATGTAGGGCTCGACTGAGATCGGGTCGTCTCCCAGCTTGGCCACGGTTTCTTCGAACAGGTAATCTGGCGGCGTGCGCGTGTCGCCCTCGAGCATATCGGTGTAGCTGATCCCGGGACAGCGATCGTCCCTGGCGACGTCTTTGATCTCATTCATGGCGGGTCTCTATCCCTTGTCCTCGCACTTTGCGCAGTGTTCGCAGGAACGAATATCACACAGGTTTGCGCGACGGTCACCCTATCGGATTGGAGAGGAAGAATGGCGTCAGGTGGAGGGATTGCGGAACTGGGTGACGTGATGCAGCTCGCCTTCGTACCCAGGGATTTCGACGCGGCGGTGAAGCACTGGACCGAGGTGATGGGCGTCGGCCCCTTCTTCCTGATGGAAAGCATCCACCTAGAAGGCATGAAGTATCGGGGTGAGCCGACTGATGCGGTGTTCGACCTAGCGCTTGCCTATTGGGGCGATATCCAGATCGAACTCATCCGCCCACGCGACGATCATCCCTCGATCTATTCAGGAGAGTACGCCGATGTGAATGACGGACCGCACCATGTCTGCATCCTCGTCGACGACATCGAGGACGCTCGCCGTGTGTGCCGTGAACAGGGGGCGGAGATCGTAATCGAAGGCGCGCTGGGAGACAGCAGGGTGATCTATGTCGATCCGGGACGCGGGCCGGGCAGCCTCGTCGAAATACTTCAGCAGGGCGAAGCAGGGCCCGGCCTGTTCGCAATGATCAAACAGGCGGGTGAGGATTGGGATGGAAGCGAGCCGCTGAGGAGTTTGGGGTAGGAGTCTTTTTTCCGCACGCTATCAGGCGGGCGTAATCCTCGGCCCTTTCGGGCCTGCGGGTTGCGGTCGCTGCCGCGACCGTGCTCCGCCACCAAACCAATGGCGAAGCGCTGGTTCGACGCCGCAAGCGTCGCAAAGGCGACCGCCCGCCCGCAGCGGGCGCGGCTTGCCGCGCGTCTAGCGAGGGCGAAGGCGCGGATGCGCCTTCGCAAAACTAAGAATTCGCGCCGAGATAACCCAATTGTCCCGCTTTGAAGATCGTCTGCGCCCGGTTCACGCTGTCGAGCTTCTCGCCGGCGCGGTGGATATGGTAGCGGATCGTTGCGTGCGATCGTTCAAGGATCATGCTGATTTCCTTGTCGGTCTTGCCGATGGCCGCCCAGCGCAGGCATTCCACTTCGCGTTTCGACAGGACGCAATCTGAGGGAATCCGGCGCTTGGTTCGGTGGGCCTGAACGTACCCCGCCACAAAGCGGCGCGTGACCTGCGCAAACAGTGAACCGTAAAGCACAAATTCTTCCGACAGGTCCTCCTTCTCCCGGTCCATGCTGATGAAACTGTTGGCGGAAATCTGGCCGAAAGGCAGGTGTACGGGAATTACGATCGCGGCCTTGCACAGCGAACGCTTTTCGAAATCCGACAGGTCGAGTTCTTCGAGATAGGAGTTGCGCCAACGAGTGTTGAAGCCGTGGCGGTTCACCCAGAACGGCTCGCTTTCATAGCGGCAGGCGCGCGGCAATGGCGAATGGAGCGCCAGGCGATGGTCCTCCCACCAGCGCGCCCCATCGTCGAGCCAGCGGAAGATGTCGGCGTTCAGGATCGTGCCATCGGCATCGACCATCGGTTCCTTCGACGAGATGTCGTCGCACATGGCGATCTGCATGCCACGCTCCTGCGCCATGCGGGCAAGCACCTCGGCAGCATCGTGAATATCTTCGGGGCAGGTGATCGTGACCTGATCGAGCAATTGCTCCAGATGCTCGCGGCCTTGCGGTGTGCGCAGCTCGACTACGTTCGTGGCCATGTTCTGGCTCCTCTCATCCTCAACTCCCGTCGCGCGCAGCCTACTCTATTTTTTGCCGATTCGCCTCACACTTTACGCAGGGGCATTGCCGGTTTGCGCTGGCTACGCGAAAGGCACTGTAAGGGAGAATCGGGCGATGGTGTGGCAAGGCGAGAATTTCGGTGTCGCATTGAAGGCATTGGCGAATTCGATCGAACCGGATCGCGCAGCCCTGGTCCATGGCAAGCGGGTCCTGACCTGGAGCGAGTTCGACGCGCAAACCGATTCGATTGCCGCGGGATTGCGCCGGCATGGGCTCCAGCCGGGCGACATCGCCGGGCAGATGCTCCGCAATAACCCCGATTACCTGCTGGCCTATTTCGGCTGCATCAAGGCCGGAGTCACGCCGGTCAACGTAAACTACCACTACAAGGCGCGCGAACTGTCGGATGTGTTCGAGCGCTTCGGCCTGAAGGCGCTGTTCACCGAAAGCGACTTCGCACAAGCCGGTGCAGAGGCGATGCCAGATGGCACTCTGACGATCGACGTGGGCGATTCCGAATGGACGTCGCTGCAAAGGAGCGCCTTGCCGGATGGCTTTGCGCCCCACAGCGATCCCGAAGCCTTGTTCCTCACTGCAACGGGTGGCACGACGGGCATGCCCAAAGCGGTGATGTGGCCGATGATCGAGGCGTGGCAGGCCTTCAGCATTTCCGTCTGGCAGACCGGACTGGGCGAACCTCCTTTCGTGGCCGACTCGCTCGACAAGCAGGTGCAACGCGCGGCCGCAATTGGACCCAAGCATCCCGCCAGCGCCTCGCCGCTCCTGCTGCTTAGCCCGTTAATGCATGGCGCGGGGCAGTTCACGGCCGTCATCCACCTTCTCAAAGGCGGAACGCTGGCCTTGCTTCCGGCGGAAAAGTTCGACGCCGATTTGGCGCTCGACGAGGTGAAGCGGTTGGGCGCGCGCGGCATCTTCATCGTCGGCGACGCTTTCGCCTTGCCGCTGGTCGAACGTCTCGACGCACGCGGTGACGGGACGGAAGCACTGGCCAGCCTGCGTTCGATCACCTCTTCGGGCGCAGTATTCTCCGAGGGCCTGAAGCAGCGCCTGCTTCCCCATCATCCGCAAATGGCCATTATCGACGCGCTCGGATCGAGCGAGAGTTCCGGTACCGGCATTGTCATCACAACCGCGGCGGGATCTACGGGCGGGGGCAAGTTCCAGCCTCTGCCCGGACGCGAAACCAAACTTTTCGATGCCGATCTCAACGAAATCGAACCGGGCGAGGACGGGGTCGGGATCGTCGCGCGGACGGGGCCGCTGCCGCTCGGTTATCTCGGCGAAGACCAGAAGAACGCGCAAACCTTCCCGATGATCGACGGCAAGCGTTGGCTCATGACCGGCGACCGCGCGCGATGGGGTGCGGACGGCACGATGGAGTTCATCGGGCGCGACAATATGTGCATCAACACCGGCGGCGAGAAGGTTTTCCCCGAAGAAGTCGAAAAGGTTCTTCTCGAGCATCCGGCGGTGCATGATGTGAGAGTTGTGAGCCTTCCCGATCCCCGTTTTGGGCGAAAAGTCGTGGCGGTGGTCGAGCCGGAAGGCTGCGCTCCCGTCAAGCTCGAAGAGATTCTCGATTCCCGCGCACGCGAGGGACTGGCCGGCTACAAGATCCCACGGCTGTATGTGTTCACCGATCAATCGCTCCGGCTGAATAACGGCAAGCCGGATTACAAGACGGCGCAGAAGCTGGCGGATGAAGCCGCGGCGTGACTACCCGGCGGGAAGTTGCTTCCAGCTTTTCGTTGACTGCAGCAACCGGGATTGATTGCTATCAAGGACAAGGGCTCATCGAGCCACTAGCTGCCTGAACTCTTGAAACTCCGGTCGGCGGAAACGTGGGGGAGGCACCCGTCTTGCGAGCTCCTGCAGTCGATCCAGTGCAGCGCGAGGACGATCATTGGCATCGACAAGCAACCATCCGTTCCGCTCCTCTGCGGCGAAACAAGAATACCTGCAGGCCTATGACCGCCTTGCCGAACAGTGGCCGAGCCTGTCCGAGACTCGATTCCTGGAAACAAGTTTCGGCCAAACCTTCTTGCGCATCCAGGGACCGGTCGATGGTCCGCCTCTGGTCCTCTTGCCGGGCGATACGGAGACGTCGCTGTCGTGGCTGCCGGCGATCGCGCCGTTGTCGCAAGACTTCAGGACGTATGCGATCGACCATGTCTACGATAACGGGCGGAGCATCTATTCAAAGGCGATGTCGCGCCCGCAGGACTTTGTCGACTGGCTCGACGAAGTGTTCGATGCCTTGGGTCTGAACCGGTTGAATCTGGTCGGGTATTCCTATGGCGGTTGGCAGTCTGCCCTGTATTCGCTGGCCCATCCCGATCGAATCGCAAAGCTGGTATTGCTGGCACCGTCATCGACGGTGCTCACGCCCGGCCCGGTGATACTGACAAGAGCCATCCTTTATCACTTCCTGCCGTTTCGCTGTCTGGCGAGGAACTATTTTCATTGGTACGGGCCCGATGCGGTGAAAGACGAACGAATGCGGTCGCGAGTCGACGAAATGGTGGAAGAAGACTTGCTGGCGCGCCGATGCTTCAAGAAAAGGAAGTTTGTTCCGCCGACGCAGCTTTCCGACACGGATTGGCGGACGCTGCGCGTGCCAACCTTGTTTCTGGTCGGCGAGAACGATCGTACTTATTCCCCGCATGCCGCTGTTCGTCGGTTGCGACAAGTCGCCCCAATGGTCGAAGCGAAAATCGCCCCGGCAACCGATCACTACATCTTGCTGACAAACCCCGAATGGGTAGTTCGAAAGATCTGTGAATTTCTATCCGTGCCGGATGGCGCGACTTAGGCCAGCACTTCGTCGACCTGCCTTCTCAGCGACATGGGCAATGCTGGAGCCCTGCCGATACGGATAACGAGGTTGGGCCGCGTTCCGGGAGCGCCGAGCCAGCTGGCAAACTCGCCACGCACACTTGCGACTTC
>JASJDE010000187.1 GCA_030065195.1 Erythrobacter sp.
AACGCGTCGGTCCAGCGCTTGATCTTCCAGATATCCTCGCGTTTCGCGCCCATCTGTTCGCCGATGATGAACAGCGGCAGAGGGATGCAAAACTGCCTGACCCATTCGCATTGGCCTTCGGCGATGAAGCCATCGATCAGGTCGTAGGACAGGCGCTCGACCTCGGGATCGATCTCCTTGATCTTGGACGGCTTGAACGCCTGATTGAACATGGCGCGCATCTGCTTGTGATTGGGATCGTCGCGCCCGTTCAATGTCGCGGCAGGCACCCAGCCCTTCTCGGCGAACCGGTCCATCACCATTTGCGCGCGCTCGATATCGCCTGCACTCGCCCGAAACTGCGATTCCACGGCGGAGCTTGAGAATCGCTCCGGGTCCATCAGGACCTCGCGCACATGCTCGTAGCGGCTCACCACCCACATATCGGTGCCGGGTATGTTGTAGACCGGCGCCTCGTCGCGCAGCCGCTTGTAGGCGGCGTAGGGACATTGCTGCAGCTCGGGGTCGAACAGGTTGATGCTCAACTCATCATTGGCTGCACTGGCCACAAAGCCCTCCCGAATTTGCTTATGGTCTGCACCGCATCATCCTCGCGATACTCGCCGCGCTCAATTGGCGGATTGGAGAGGCCAGGAAGATGACACAGCCGATGGACCCGAAGCTTCAGGAACTGCTCGACAAGCAGGAGATCGGCGAAGTGATCCAGCGCTATTGCCGCACGCTCGACTGGCTCGACGAGGAAGGGCAAGCAAGCTGTTACTGGCCCGATGCGCAGATCGAATACGGCTTCTTCACTGGAGCTGCCAAAGACTTCCTCCCCGTCGTGATGGAGACCGAGCGCAGCCTCGCGCGGCGCTGGCACATGCTTTCACAGCCGCTGATCCGGTTCCATTCGCCCACCAGTGCGAGCAGCGAATGCTACGGCATTTTCGGAGGAGGGCGGCAGCAGGAGGACGGCTCAATCGCGGGCGATATGATCGGCGGACGCTATCTCGATGAATGGGAGAAGCGGGAGGAGGAGTGGCGCATTTTCGCGCGCACCTACATCCTCGACTGGAAGTCGCCGCTGGCCAGCCAGCCTCTGTTCGAGCCCGACCCCGACTTTCCGCTGCCGACCTTCAAGATCGATGCGGGCGGGCATCCGCGATACCGAGAATTGTAGCCGCTACTTCTTGCGAAACGCCGCGATCCGTTCCTGCATGTCGGGACCGCGTCCCTCGCCATCCATCCATTCGCGCTGCAGGCCTTCATCGGCGCTTTTGCCATCGGCACGGTCGAGCAGGCGCTTGATCGCGGCGTGACTGAAATGGCTCTGCGCGGCAATCTCGCTCGCAAGCCGTGCGATCTCGCCGTCGAACTCGGCCTCGGGCACGGCATATTCGGCCAGCCCGATCCGCACTGCCTCTTCGGCCCCGAACATTTGCGCGGTGAACATCAGCCGCTTGGCGGTCGCGATCCCAACTCGGCGGGGAAGCCGCACACTCATCCCCAGACCGGGGTCAGCGCGAACTTGGCATGGGTGTCGCCGAACCGCGCCGTCTCGGAGGCGATGATGAAGTCCGCAGCGAGCGCGACCTCAAGCGCACCGGTGTAGCAATGCCCATGCACCGCCGCGACGACCGGGATCGGCAGCTTTTCGAGCAGCCTCAGGGTCTCCGAATGCCACCCTTTGCTCGGCGGCGCTTCGCCCTCGGCAATCCCGCCGAGATCGTGCCCCGCCGAGAAGCACTTGCCCGCGCCGCGCAGCACAACGCAGCCAATCCCGTCCGATTGCGCCAGGTCCTCAATGTGGGATCGAAGGAGTGCGAACATCTCGACGGTCAGCGAATTGAGCTTGTCGGGCCGGTTGAGCGTCAGCTGGGTCCAGCCGTCGAAATCCTCACGCAGGATGTTGTCGCTCATGCTATTATTCCTCTGCCGGCGGGTCCATATAGTCGCGGTAATAGGTCAGTTGCCCGTTCGCGACCTTGTAGATGCCGACCCCGCCGCGCGATCCCTCGGGCGATTGCATCGTCCAGCGCGCCCATACCGCGTGATCGTCTCCGCAGATCTCGTCGACGGTGAAGTGGATCTTCCGCTCGCCCATCTCCTTCACCATCGTGGTCATGAACCCAAGGATTGCGTCGCGGCCTTCGTAGCGGCCCCAGATCGGGTCTTCGAGCAGCGCGTCCTCGGCGAACAGCGGCGCGAGCTTGGTGTAGTCGCCCTCGTCCTGGATCGCCCAGAATTGCTCGATCACGCGTTGTGCTTCGCCTGCCACGGCACCCTCCTGTCAGCTTTCGATTGTTGTGAGGTCCAACTCGCTCGCCTGCGGGACCTGCGACCAGAACTCCGGATCATGCCCATAGAATATCCGCGCTCCCGCACGGCGCAGTTCAGAGAGCGTTGCGAGCGAACCGCGATAATGATCGAGGTTATGGACCTGTTCGGGCGGTTTCATCTCGTCGAGCGAGCGCCGGAAATTGCAGCAATCGCCCGCAAGGACGGCTTCGCCTGTCGCGGTCTTCACCCGACAGGACTGGTGGCCCGGGGTATGTCCGGGTGTGGGGAATACCGTGACGGTGCCATCGCCAAACAGATCGTACTCACCAGCGATCTTCTTCACCCGATGGCCGGTGTCGAAGTCTTCCTTCGCATAGGCACCGTCCTCACCGGCAAGGCCGAATTCCCATTCCGGCTCCTGCACGATCACGGTCGCGTTTGGTACCAGCCGGTTGCCCCCTGCGTGGTCGAGATGAAGGTGCGAGTTGATGATCCAGTCGATCCGGGCGGGGTCGATGCCGAGCGCTTCGAGCCGGTCGGATATCGGGTGATCCTCGGGCATGTCGACGATCTTGCCCAGCCCCTTGTCGAGTCCGACGAACCGGTCCGAAAACCCGGTGTCGAACAAGGCATAGCCGCGCGGGTGGTCGATCAGGAAGGTGCAGGCCGGGACCTTGGTCTTTCCCTCTCCACCGGCGATGAAGTAAGTCGTGGGCAGCGTGATATAGCCGCAGGTGAAGGCATAGAGCAGGACGCCGGTTTCATCGTCGGCCTTCGTCATGCCCAAACCCTGTCTGGATGCCGCTCGGCGAGGGAGAATCCGGCTTGTGGGGCCGTCGGTTCCTGCCGGTAACAGGCAGTGTCGTAGAAATCGTGCAGCCGTACGATCTTGCCGTCGCGCACTTCGACCACACCGCAGATATGCGGGGTCATCAGGTCGCGACCGTCGGCGGCCCAGTGGTGGTCGATCCTCTCGGTGAAGACGGTGTTGCCGCTCGATGCGATATGGACGAGGTCGGCGGTAAAATGGGTCATCTCGGCAAGGATCGGGATTTCATTCGCGAAGCCCCCGGAGTTGAGCAGCTCGATCACCGATTCTTGCCCCTCCAGGTCGGGAAGGCCGCTGTTCGACCAGACGAAATCATCGCTCGTGAGTTCCGGGATCGCTTCGACGATCCGTCCGTCATCCATCGCCTTGAAGATTTCGAGCGCGAGCCGCTCTTGCGGGGTCGATGCATCGTCGAGGTTGATCATCGCGGGGCTCCCTAATTGACTGCCCGGTCCTTGCCTTCCCAATAGGGCGCGCGCAGTTCGCGGCGCAGGATCTTGCCCGAGGGGTTGCGTGGCAGGGCCTCGATGAAATCGACCGATTTGGGGCATTTGTACCCGGCGATATGCTCTCGCGCGTGGGCGATAACGTCGGCTTCGGACAGTTCCTCGCCGTCCTTCGCCACCACGCAGGCCTTCACCGCTTCGCCCCATTTCTCGTGCGGGACTCCAATCACCGCGACATCCGCGACCTTAGGGTGGGAATAGAGGGCGTTTTCGACTTCGGCCGGATAGACGTTCTCGCCGCCCGAGATTATCATGTCCTTCACCCGGTCGTGGATGTAGAGATAGCCGTCCTCGTCGAGATAGCCCGCGTCGCCGGTACGAAGCCAGCCTTCCGCATCGATGGTTTCGGCGGTGGCTTCCGGGTTGTTCCAATAGCCGCGCATATTCTTCGATGAGCGAGTGGCGATTTCGCCCACTGTGCCGGTCGGGACCTCTTCGCCCGCGTCGTCGATGATCTTGACCTCGACACCGGCGAGCGGCTTTCCCACGCTTCGCATCCGAGGCGAGCCTTCGGGGACGTGATCCTCCGGATCAAGCGCGACGATGGTGCCGCTGGTCTCGGTCATCCCATACATCTGCACAAAGCCGCAGCCGAGCACGTCCATCGCCTGCTTCATCAGTTCCAGCGGGATTGGCGAAGCGCCATAGGTCACGAATTTCAACCGGCTGAAATCGACTTCGGGAACGCGCGGATGGTTGAGCAGGATCTGGATTGCCGCGGGCACGAGGAAGATCTTCGAGATGTTGTAGTTCTCGATCAGGTCCAATGCCTTGGTCGGATCGTATTCGGGCAGGACGATCGAATTTGTGCCCGCCACCATCGTCCCGATCCCGGTTCCGGTCCCGCTGATATGGAAGCAGGGCATGGCGAGCAGGGTAACGTCGCCTTCCACCGGCTGCTGCCAGTCGCGCATCTCGGCTTCGTGCGCGGGATCGCGGCTGGAGAGGATCGAGCCATGGGTCATCACCGCGCCCTTCGGTCGCCCGGTGGTGCCCGACGTGTAAAGTTGCAGCGCGTCGTCATCGAGCCCGATATCGTCGGGCACGGGATCGGCCGGAAAGCCGTCGCGCCAGATGCGATAGTCGCTGCCCTCGTGGTCGTGCGCGTCGATGCCGATCACCTGTTCGACCCTGGGTGTTTCGGTTCGCACCTGCGTAAGGATATCGGCAAAACCCTCACCGACGAACACAACTCGTGCCTGACAGTTGTCGAGGATGTAGGCGACTTCGGGCGGTGCAAGACGCCAATTTACCGGGGTCATCACCGCGCCGATTTTCGCCGCGCCCAGCAAAGCCTCGAAGTAGAGCGGGTGATTCTTGCCGAGGAAAGCGACGCGCTCGCCTTTGGTCACGCCGAGCGCCGCCAAAGCGCGGGCGACCCGGTTGCTGCCCGCATTCAGCTCCGCGAATGTGATCACTTCGTCGCCGAAGGTGAAAGCGGGCGTTCCCCCCTGCACCTGCGCATGCTCTCGCACGATGTCGCAGAACGATCCGGCGGCGATCAATGTGTCTTGTGCCATGGTCGGCGACGTTAGCCCTGTCCCCGTCGGTTGCTATTGTTACAAGTCATAGCACCCCATTTTGCAGTTGCCGGGTTAGGACAGTTGAATGGATGAAAGCGAAACTCCTGAAGGATTCGAGCCCGCCCACTTTTCTCCCGGCTTTCTCGATCACGGCGGACCGTATTTTCTCAAGCCGCGGGCCGGCGCGCCAAAGATCGTCGGGCTGCGGATCATGCCGCACCATATCAACTACCGGGACGCAGCCCATGGCGGGGTTATCTCGACCTATGCCGACGTGGCCCTAAGCCACGCGGTCTACGACGCAGAACGTCCGCGCCTGACCCCGTCGACGATCACGTTGGGTGTCAACTATCTGCACGGCGCAAAGCTGGGTGACTGGCTCGAAGCCTTGGTGCGGATTGACCGGCTGGGCGGTCGGACAGCCTACACCTCGGGAGAGATCCTGCGAGATGGAGAACCGATCGCCACAATGACAGGCGTCTTCGCGATCAAGCGTTAGTCGTTTTCTCTTCGTGCGGTCAGGCATCCGCCTGACCTTGTGCCAAGCCACCCGCTCCCTCCACCCTTCCACCCGGAGCCTACCGGGACACTATCCGGGTGGAAGGGTGGAGGGAGCGGGTGGCTTGGCTCTATCGCAGAAAGCGAGAAACAACTGCCGT
>JASJDE010000188.1 GCA_030065195.1 Erythrobacter sp.
CATCGTGGAAGACGTCAGGTTCCTGGATGTAATCGAAGGTTTCACGCGTGCGGATGAAATTGCCTGCCGGGAAACGGCGATTGGCGAGATGCCAGAAGAACACGTGGTCGGGGATCAGCATGGGTACGGGCACGACGCTCCAGCCTGTAAGCGCCCCCAGCTCCTCTGACATCTTGCCAAATTCAGGAACGCCGCCGCGGCCAAGGTCGAGCTTCTCCAGCCCCGCCATGAAAGCGCTCGCTGCGCGCCCGGGCAGCACTTCCATCTGCCGCGCGAACAGATCATCCCAGATCGCATCCTCGTCTGACGAGTATTGTGTCTGCGCCGGCTCCAACCAGTCATCGCCGACATGTGCGGGCTTTTTCAGCGGCGCAGTGAAGACATCCGCCGGCAAATCGGGCAGGACGGTGTAGTCTTGCTGTGGTTCTGCGAGAGTGGCCATAGTTTCAAATGTAACTTTACCACGCCCGGCTGGGCGGTGCAATCAGGAGGTGCGCTTGGCAAAGCTGAAACGCAAGCAATATGAAGAGCTGCTTGAGCCGCTTGAACTTGAACTGGTCGCGATGGCGCGCTGGGCGCGCGCTACCGGCGCCCGGATCGTGGTCCTGTTCGAAGGGCGCGACACGGCTGGCAAAGGCGGCGCGATTCGCGCAGTCAGCCAGCGATTGAACCCGCGGCAATGCCATATCGTTGCGCTCTCCAAACCGTCCGAGGATGAGCAAACACAGTGGTATTTCCAGCGCTATATCAGGCATTTGCCGAGCGCCGGCGAAATCGTTCTGTTTGATCGCAGCTGGTATAACCGTGCCGGGGTCGAGCGTGTCATGGGTTTTGCCAGCGAAGATCAGGTCACGAAGTTCTTTGAACAGGCGTGGGTGTTTGAACGTCTGCTTACCGATGACGGCATCCTGCTGTTCAAATACTGGCTGACGACCGATCAGGACAACCAGGAAGAGCGACTGAAGGAGCGGCTCGAAGACCCGCTAAAGCGCTGGAAATTGTCGCCTATCGATCTCGCTGCCCGCGAAAAATACGATGCCTATACCGAAGCCCGCGAGACGATGCTCAAGGCAACGCATCATCGGCAAGCGCCATGGACCCTGGTCGATTTCAACGACCAGAAGCGCGGCCGGCTCACCCTGATCCGGCACCTGTTGGATCATCTGCCGGACACGCATGTGGAGCCGCCGGCAATCGAGTTTCCCGACCTTGGCCGCAAGCCCAGATCCGAAAGCTACGGCGTACTGGAACCGATAGCGGACTACCCTGTCGAGGGTTGACTTTCACCGCCTCCGATATTAATATGATATCATATTTAATTCGGGAGGAAAATATGTCCGATACCAACCAAGGCATGGCTTCGAGCCGTGAGCGCCCCGGCTTTGCCTATAACGGCTATGTGATGCTGATCGCGCTGCTTGCGATCATCGTGTTCTGCGTCGCTTTCTTTGTGTCCGGGATGGGCCCCACGCTCGGTCCGGCGATTGGATTGCCGGTCTTGATCCTGTCCGTCCTGGCCTTCATCCTGATCGCGGTCGGATTCTTCATGATCCAGCCCAACCAGGCCGTGGTGATCACCCTGTTCGGCGAATATCGCGGGACCGTGCGAACCGAAGGGCTGCAATGGATCTGGCCCTGGATGGGCAAGAACAAGCTGAGCGTGCGTGCGCACAACATCCATTCCGACAAGGTCAAGATCAACGATCTGCGCGGCAACCCGATCGAAATCGCGTGCAACGTCGTTTGGCGCGTTGCCGACACCGCGCAGGCGGTCTTCGACGTCGACGACTACAAGGAATTCGTGAACATCCAGATCGAAGCCGGCCTCCGTACCGTCGGCGCGCGGCATCCCTACGACGACATGTCGGACGAAGACGAAACGACGCTGCGAGGTAGCGCCGACGTGGTCAATGCCGAGCTGATTGAGGAACTGAACGACCGGCTGAAGGTCGCCGGCATCCTCGTCGACGAAGCCGGCCTTACCCACCTCGCCTATGCGCCAGAGATCGCCGGTGCGATGCTCCGCCGCCAACAGGCCGACGCGGTCATCGCAGCGCGCAAGAAGGTCGTCATCGGTGCGGTCAGCATGGTCGAGGACGCGCTGGGCAAACTGTCGGAAGACGGCATCGTCAATCTCGACGATGAACGTCGGGCGGCGATGGTCTCGAACCTGATGGTGGTGCTGTGCGGTGATCGCGAGGCCCACCCGGTCGTCAACACAGGCACGCTCTACCAGTAGACGGGGGCAGGCAAGGAGGCAGCCATGGCTGCACCCGCAAAGAAAGCATTCGCCTTGCGGCTCGACCCGGCGGTTCACGCCGCGGTCGAGCGGCTCGCCGCCGCCGAGCTGCGCTCGGCCAATGCCGAAATCGAAATCCTCTTGCGCGAAGCGCTCAAGGCGCGCGGGATCGAAGTCGAACGGAGCGCCAAACCGCGGAGAGGGAGACCGCCCAAAGCGTCTCCTTAGATGGCCGCGCTCGCCTTCATCACCTGTCGTCCGTCGCCTGCAAAAGCGCCGAGCTCAATTCCGCTATCGGCCTGCCGGATGGCCAGGATAAGCGCTTCATCGGCGATAGCGGGCGAAACGCCGCGAAAGGATAGGCGGCTCAGCCTGTTCTCGCCGATCTCTGCTGCCGCAAACTGAAGGAGCAGGCTTGCCGTGAGGGGTCCGTGAACCACCAGGCCCCGATACCGCTCGGTCGCGCGCGCATAGGGCGTGTCGTAGTGAATGCGGTGGGTGTTGAAGGTCAGCGCCGAATAGCGAAACAGCAGGCGTGGGTCCGGTTGCGTGACCCGATGGGCATCCCACGCAGCGTGATCGAAGCCGTCATCTCCTACTTCCGGCGGAGCGAGCGGGACGTCACCCTCCGCCGCTTCGCGGTAAACGAGCGTCTGGGTTTCGAAGATCGCAGTCACTCCGTCGGCACGCGTCTCATGCTCGACGTCGACGAAGGCGAGCTTGCCGCTCGCCCCATCTTTCTCGTTGATCGACGCGACCCGGCTGGTGCGGCTGATATCCGTCCCAATTGCCAACGGTGCGCGAAATTCGATTGCGCTCGAAGCCCACATCCGGCGCGGCAGCGGGAACGGTGGGAAGAAACTGTCAGTGCCGTCATCGCGCGCGGGATGTCCGTCTTCGCCCAGTTTCCGGGTCGGCGCGTCGGGCGTGCATAGGGTGAAATGGATACCTTGCGGCATCTCGCCATTGCGGGGCTTAGGCAGGTCGAATGTAGCGAGCCAGCGTCTTGCCAAGCCTTCATCCAGCGTGTCCTTCGCGCGCGTCTCACGCCCGATCCAGGCCTCGAAGGCACTCATCACACAGCGCGCTCGAACACCGCTGCGATTCCCTGGCCGCCGCCGATGCACATGGTTTCAAGCCCGTACCGCACTTCGCGGCGGTGCATCTCGGCAGCCATGTCGGCGAGGATGCGGCCGCCGGTCGCGCCGATCGGATGGCCGAGCGAGATGCCCGATCCGTTAACGTTGAGCAGGTCCCGGCGGGAATCGTCCTCGGACCAGCCCCAACCCTTGAGCACGGCGAGCACCTGCGGGGCGAAAGCCTCGTTGAGTTCGATGAGATCGATATCGTCCCAGGAAATTCCGCGCCGTCCGAACAGGCGTTCGACTGCTGGAACCGGCCCGATCCCCATGCGCGACGGGTCACAGCCAGCTGCCGCCCAGCCGCCAAACCATAGCGACGGCGCCAGGCCCAGCTCGTCGAGCTTGTCTTCGGCGACTACGAGACAGGCTGCGGCAGCATCGTTCTGCTGGCTGGCATTGCCCGCCGTTACGATCGCGTCGGGATCGCGCTTGAGGTCGATCGCACGCAGCTTCCCTAGCGACTCCTGCGAAGCATCGGCCCGGTATCCCTCGTCGTGGTCGAAAGTGACCGGATCGCCGCGGCGTTGCGGCACGTCGACCGTGACGAGGTGGTCGTCGAACTTCCCTGCATCCCACGCAGCGGCGGCGTTCCGGTGCGAGCGCACGGCGAAGGCATCCGCCTGTTCACGAGTGATATGGTAGTCCTTGGCGAGGTTTTCGGCGGTTTCGATCATCCCGGTGATGACGCCGAACCGTTCGATCGGCTGGCTCATCAACCGCCCGCGCGAAAGGCGATCGTGCAGGGTGATGTCGCCCATCCGGGCGCCGCCGCGGCCTTGGAGCGTGTAGTGCTCGACATTCGACATGCTCTCGCATCCGCCAGCGACGACGACATCGGCCATGCCGGTTTCGACCATCATTGCGGCGTTGGCGATCGCCTGCAGGCCGGAACCACAGCGCCGGTCGAGCTGGTATCCGGGTACTTCGAGCGGGAGATCGGCGGCGAGCCAGCTCCAGTGGCCGATCGCAGGAGCCTCGGCATTGCCATAACCCTGCGAGAAGACCACGTCGTCGACCCGCTCCGGATCGATCCCGCTGCGCTCGACCAAGGCCTTGAGGATGATCGCACCAAGCTCGCCCGCGTTGAGAGGGGAGAGCCCGCCCATGAACTTGCCCACGGGCGTGCGAAGCGGCGAAACGATGGCGGCGCGTCTGGTCATTTCCGATCCTTATCCGAAAGGGCGACGGTCCCGGCATCCACCAATTTGCCAATGGCGCCGCTCGAAAGACCGAGCTTTTCCGCGAGCACTTGTTCCGAATGCTGGCCGAGATAGGGCGCAGGTGCCGGGTCACCCGGCTCCTGGGCAGGGAGGTTCGCAAAACTGCGAGTGGCGGGATATTCGAATCCGCTCGGGTTCGCCGGCGAAGGGCCGAACAACGGATTGTCGGCAACCAGCACGGGATCATTCGCGGCCTCGTGTGCGGTGCGATAGCGCTCATAGGTGCAGCCATTCGCCGCCATACGCGCCTCCAACGCCGCGTAGTCGTGGCTGCACGCGACATTCTGGAACAAGTCGAACAACGCGTGGCGATGCTTGAAGCGCGGATCGTCGCCGTCGGCAAACCGCACGCCGACTTCGGTTTCCAGCTGACCGATGGGCGTGGCGAGGCCGAACGCCTCGACCAGTCCGGCCCATTGCTTGGCGGTGAGCGCAGCGACCATAAAGCGCACGCCGTCCTTGCTGCGGAAATCGCGCCCGAACGCACCCCAGATCGCATTGCCGAGCCGCTCGCGGTCGGATCCGCGATAGAGCATCTCCGCCATCATGCCCGAATTCGCGGTGGTTCCGATCGCGACATCGCCCAGCGGCACGCGCACTTCGCTGCCTTCGCCGGTGGCATCGCGATGGCGGAGCGCGGCGAGCAGGGCGAAGGAGCAATAGGCCCCGGTGATGAAGTCCCATGCCGGGAGCACCTGGTTGACCGGCGGTGCCGTTTCCATGTCCCATTCCTCGGGCCCGGTCATGAGCGGGTATCCCGATGCGGCATTCACGGTGAAGTCCATCGCCTGCCGCCCGTCGTGCCAGCCCATGATCCGCACCGACGTCATGTCAGGCGCGCCTTCAGACTGCGCCGCTTTCATCGCAGCGTGGCTGAGAAAGCTCTTCTCCGGAAGGTTGGTGATGCAGTTGCCGGTGGTCGCGGCCAGTTCGACGCACAATTCGCGACCTTTGCCGGAGCGCAGGTCGAGCGCGACCGACTTCTTGGCGCGATTGAGATTTTCCCAGCTGAGCGAGCGGCCTTCGCCGGTGAGCATATAGCGGTCGTAATCGAGTCCACCGGCCTTGTGATCGACGCGGATCACTTCGGCGCCCATCTGCGCGCAGTAGAGCCCGGCTGTGGGCGAGGCGACGAAACTGGAGACCTCGAT
>JASJDE010000189.1 GCA_030065195.1 Erythrobacter sp.
CTCCAAGATCGATCGCACCGCGCGAATTGCGGGTTATCACCGTTTCGTCGAACAGGTTCTCCGCCCGAAAGACCAAAGAGAGTTCGTTCCAGACCGGAGCCTGGGCGAACAGATCGAGCGTCGTGGCCGGAGCCAGCCGATCGGTCTCCTGGTCGTCTTCAAACTGCGCGCTGGTATGCCGCAGTGTACCTGCGAGCCGCCAACCTGCGGCAGGTCGCCAAGCGAGCGTCGCGGATGCCGCGAATTCGGGCGTTTGAGGCGGACGATTTCCGTCGAGTGCCAGCGACGGACCTTGCCCGTTGATCGTAGCATCGGTGAAAGCAAGCGAGGCATCGAAGCTTAGCGCCCCCAGGGCTGCGGCGAGCGTCGCTTCGATCCCTTGCGCGTCGATAGCGGGCAAATTCTGCCTCTGCCGCAAATTGGGTTCGAGCGTCACGTTGGCGATCGCATTTTCGACTTCGTTGTCGAACGCCGTCAGTGACAGGACGACTTCGTTGACCGGCTGCCAATCGAGTCCGATCTCAAACCCTTCGAGCCGTTCGTTCTCGAGCGCGGCATTCGCCTGCGTCACGACCGGAAACACGACAAAGGGACGGTAGAGCTCATTGAGCGTGGGAAGCCTGAGCCCGGTATAGGCAGACGCGCGAAACTCAAGTCGACGGCTGGCATAGAACAACGCTCCCGTTCGCCAGCTCAGGGCCCAATCGGAGCGGTTGGGGGCGATGGTTTCGCCCACCAGGGCGCCGTTGGCATCTACAGCGCGAAAGAAGCCGTCCCGAATACTGGTGCGATCGGCCCGAAGCCCCCCGGTAAGCAGGAGCGGACCGATCGACCAATCGTCTTCGACGAAGAAGCCGAGATTGCGGTTGGTCCCACCAGCCCGGCGTCGTTCGCGCAGCGCCTGCGTGAAGGCGCTGAATGCATCCTCCTGCAATTCGCCTTCAGTAAGGCGGTAATCCACCCCAATTCGCACTTCATGCGCGTCCGAAAGCGGCGGCCTGATCTCCACCTTGCCGCCCAGTCCGGTTGACGGCGTGTTGCGCTGATCCAGCACCTGCACAAACCGCGTCGAACTGATCACCCTGTTGGAAAAGTTGCGCGTCTGGACGTAGCCCAGCGCTTCGAATTGCCAAGCGCCGCGCCCGACGATGCGTATGCTGGCATCCTGCCCTTCACTGGTCGAATCCGCGCCGTCGAACCGCAAGGTGCGTGCATCATGAAAGACTTGGCCGCGGGCCTGCAGCTCGATCGTTTCCGTAAGGGGCGCGACAGCCCGCACTCCGACCGACCAACTGTCGAAGGCCGCACGGGCGCTCGCCGGAACGCGCTGATCCGTCGGGGTGGTGAAGAATCCCTGCCCGCGATCCCATCGCCCGCTGGCCACCGCGAAACCGGCGCCCAGCTCGCTGGCGATGCTCGCACTTGCTTCCGTTTCCTCCCGGTCGTTTATGAGCAGGCTGCCCGTCACCGGACCGAGCGTGCGCGCATCGGCGCTCTCCAGCTCAATGGTCCCTGCAAGCGCGCCCGACCCGAAAGGACCGGCTCCCCCGCCGCGCGTCACACGTATGCGCGAAAGCGTTTCGGGAGCGATCGCGGAAAGGGGGATATAGCCGAAAAACGGATCGGCAATCGGTACGCCGTCGAGCAGGACCAGCGCGCGGCTCGTCGCATTCCCTCCCAAAGCGCGCAGCGTCACACCCTGGGCACTGGGGTTGGAGGAGCGACTGTCCGAGCGACGAAACTGCTGGAAGCCGGCGACATTTTCCAGGACATCCTCTATCCGACCCGAACCGCTCGAAGCGATGACTTCGCGGTCGATCTCGGTGACGGCGTAGGCGCCCACCGAAAGCGCTTGTTCCAGCCCTTCACCGGTAACGACGATCGTTTCTTCGAACTCGTCGTCCGATGCCTCGTCTTGCGCAATCAGGGGAGCCGGCGCACAAAGGACAAGGATGGGCGCTGCGAACCGAAACGTGTTACTCATGGTCGCGTCGCCTAGCTCATTGGGCAGGTGCAGTCAGTTGCAAAATGCAATCATGACTCGCTTTTGTGCGATGCGTGTGCTTACATTGATGTAAGTAGGGAAGAGAGAGGCCCTGATGTTAGCGACCCCCCCAGATTTCGACGTGCTGATTGTCGGCGCCGGCATTTCCGGAATCGGCATGGCTGCACATATGAGAATGAAGGCGCCGCACCATTCCTTCGCTATCGTCGAACGCCGCGAGAACCTCGGCGGGACGTGGGACCTGTTCCGTTATCCCGGCATCCGTTCGGATAGCGACATGCACACGCTCGGATTCGATTTCGAGCCCTGGAAGCACGAAAGGTCGATCGCGGACGGGCCTTCCATTCTCGAATACCTGAACCGTATCGTCGACGAGCGGGCGATCCGCGAGCACATTCGTTTTGGCCACAAGGTGCTTTCGGCCGATTTCCGCGAAGATGAAGCGCGCTGGCATGTGGAGATGGAGCGCGACGACGGTTCGCGCGCTCACCTGACGGCGAACTTCCTGTATCTCGGTTCGGGCTATTACGACTACGACGATCCCTACGATGCAGGCTTCGATTTCTCGGAATATCGGGGCCAAGTCGTCCATCCGCAGTTCTGGCCGCAAGACCTCGACTACACCGGAAAGAAGGTCGTCGTAATCGGCTCGGGCGCGACGGCCGTGACGATCGTTCCGGCAATGTCGGACAAGGTCGAGAAAATCACCATGCTCCAGCGCACGCCGACCTGGATGATCTCGCGCCCCGCCAAGGACGGGCTTGCCAATTTCCTGCGCAAGATCCTGCCGGAGACCTGGGCCTACGCGATCACCCGGTTCAAGAATATCCGCATGCAGGATTTCACCTTCAAGGTGGCGCGCGAGAAGCCGGAAAAGGCCAAGGAAAACCTTTACAAGGGGCTCGAGAAGGCGCTCGGTCCAGACTACGACAAGGCCGATTTCACACCGCCCTACAATCCATGGGAACAACGGCTGTGCCTGGTTCCGGATTCAGACTTTTTCGAAGCCATGAATTCGGGCAAGGCCGAGGTCGTTACCGGTCACATCGAGCGTTTCGAATCCAATGGCGTGCGGCTCAAAACGGGGGAATTGCTCGAAGCCGATATCATCATCACGGCGACCGGCCTCAAGATGTGCGTCGCGGGCAAGATCGCAGTGAGCCTCAATGGCGAGCCCGTCGATTTCAGCCAGCGCTTTTACTATAAGGGCTGCATGTTCTCGAACCTGCCCAATCTCGCGGTCGTGTTCGGATATCTCAACGCCAGCTGGACTTTGCGTGCCGACATAAACTCGGACTATATCTGCCGGGTGCTCAATCATATGCGGGCCAATGGCAGCGACCTCGCGAGACCGCTGCTTAGTCCCGAAATGCAGGCGGATATCGAGGAAGACGATATCTACGATTTCTCGTCGGGTTACATCCAGCGTGCGAAGGACATCCAGCCCAAGAACTCGACCAGCTTTCCTTGGCGGCTCAACCAGGAATACGTGCTCGACCGCAAGCAGATGAAGGAAGACCCCGTCGACGACGGCTTGCTGACCTTCACTCGCGCCGGTGCCAACGCAACGAGGGCCGAGGAACAGCTGGAAGCCGCCGAATAATACATCGCGGTTCTTTGTGGCTATATCCGCGGCCTTGAATTAGACCTCGGCGCATGACCTCTCCCGACAGAATCTGGACCGCCGGCCTCGTGATTATCGGCGACGAAATCCTTTCCGGCAGGACCCATGACAAGAACATCGCCCAAGTCGCGAGCTGGCTTCAGGTGCAGGGCATTCGTCTCGCCGAAGTCAGGGTCGTGCCGGACGACGAGGGTCGGATTGTGGAAGCCGTGAACGCACTTCGAGCGGCGAACGATTACCTGTTCACGACCGGAGGCATCGGCCCGACGCATGACGATATCACGGTCGACGCTGTCTCCGCTGCGCTTGGCGTACCCGTCGTCATCCACCCGGAAGCGCGCGCCTTGCTCGAACGCTACTACGCCGACAAAGGCGGGCTAAACGAAGGTAGGCTGCGCATGGCACGGGTTCCGGAAGGCTCGGAACTGATACCCAATCGCATGTCGGGTGCGCCCGGAATCCGTCGCGGCAATGTCATCCTGATGGCTGGCGTCCCACACATCACTGCCGGAATGCTCGATGCATTGACCGGCAAGCTCGAAGGCGGGGCTCCGCTCATTTCCGAAACGGTAGGCTGCTGGGTGGCCGAAAGCGAGGTTGCGGGTCTCCTGCGGGAAGTGGAAGAGGCGCATGACGAGTGTCAAATCGGCTCCTATCCATTCTTCCGCGACGGCAAGGTCGGCGCCAACTTCGTAATCCGTTCGACCGAGCGGGAAATCGTGCAGAGCGCGATGGACTCGCTGACGGATGGATTGGCCACAAACGGCTACGACTTCACTCCAGGCGGCATCTAATTCTCGTCGATCGCGGCGATCTGCTTCAAGATTGTCGCGTCCCTACAAGAACAAACGCCAGTTTTCATTTGCGAATATTGGAAACGGCGTCATCCTCCTTGGGATTCACTACGGGGGAGTCTGGATATGCCTAATGTGTCTTCTTCGGTGCTCGCCGCCCTGGCTCCGAGCAGCGTTCGCGCTCTCGGTGTCACGAAGGACGGCCATCCGGTGGTGCGAACCGAGTTCGGTACGGACGGCGATCGCGCGGACTACATTCTAACGGGCGACGGCGCGATCGGACTCGAAGGCGAGAAGGTCAACCGGAGCCAAGCGAGCGCCGTCACTATCGACGACGATGTCATCGAAGTGATCGCCCAGCGGCGTGTCAGTTTCGAGCACGCCTTTATCGAAGCCCTGTTTGGCGGTTCCCCGCCTCAAGGCAGCGTCGAGGACGTGCTCGAACGCGCGATGCAATGGATTTCCATCTTGCCCGACGCTGCCAGAAGGGACGTGAAGACCGGCTTGTTCTTCCTCGAGATCTGGCTCGGTCGGAGTTTTTCCGAACTCTCGCTGACCGAACGACAGGAGCGTTTGACAAGGCGGATTGCGGAGGCGGACTTCGGAATCATCCGCGCGCTTGGGCGCCTGCGGACCATCTTCTACTCGGCTTATTACCAGGCACCGACAAGCTGGGAGAGTATCGGCTTCGTACCGCCCGAGGCGCGAGACCATGGGCATCCGCCCGCTCACGACGATGTTCTCAATCCGGTCGACCTGACCGGCGACGAGGAGTGCGACTGGCTGGTCATCGGTTCCGGTGCAGGAGGAGCGGCCGCTGCGGCGGGCCTGGCAGCCAAGGGCGACAAGGTGATCGTGATCGAAAAGGGCGATTATTGGTCGACCGGCGAAATCCGTCACCGCGATGCCGAACAATATGCCGGCATGTATGTCGGCGGTGGGCTGATGACGTCGAGCAACCGCGAGATCGCCATCCTCCAGGCGGAATGCGTTGGCGGATCCTCCTTGGTCAATAACGGGATTTGCTTCCGCCCCGACAGCGACAAGATCCATCCCGAAGCCGAAGACGTGATCGAACACTGGCGCAAGGAATTCGGTGTCCAGATCGATCGCGCAAAACTGGCCAAGGCCTTCGACTTCCTGTGGGATCGGTTGGAAATCGCCGAGATTACGCCGGAGCAAGCAGGTCCCAACGCAGCGCACCTCGAAACGGCATGGAACGCCTTCCGAACCGCGGGCCACGGCGTAATCTCGGCGATTTCCAACCGATCCCACAGGAAGTCGAAGGCCTTGGCCAGTTTTGCGCGATCGA
>JASJDE010000190.1 GCA_030065195.1 Erythrobacter sp.
TCCAGCCTGCGCCGTTTTTTGCGAGCAAGAACCGGGCGTTCTGGAACCTCCAGCTGGCCGGCTGGGGGGGCGCATTCCTGCTGCGCGCACTGTCCGCTTTGGCGAACGGATTGCCCCTCGATCTGCTTGCCGTGATCCTCGTCAACACGCTCACAGGCTTTTCGATCACGCTGATTCTGTCGGTGATCTATCGTCAACTGATCAACCGCAAGCCGATCGTTACCTGGGGCGGCACCGCATTGGTGCTGATCGGAGCGGTGATCTTCCATGCTTTCATCGATGCCTGGGTGCAGGGCATCTATTACGGCGGCAGCCGCGAGACGACATTTGCCCAGCGCTTCATCGGGATCACCTACATCCCGCTGACACTGCTCGGCGCCTGGAGCGCGCTGTATTTCGCGATCAACTACTTCCTTACGGTCGAACAGCAGGCGGACCGCCTGGAGCGGCTGGAAGCGCAGGCCACCGCCGCGCAGCTGGCAATGTTGCGCTACCAGCTCAATCCGCACTTCCTGTTCAACACGCTCAACTCGATCAGCACGCTGGTGCTGCTCAAGCAGACCGGCCAGGCCAACGCGATGCTGACCAGGCTGTCCGGATTCCTGCGGCACACGCTGATCACCGAGCCGGGCAGCCAGGTGACGCTGGCGCAGGAGGTTGAAACCCTGCAGCTCTATCTCGATATCGAGCGTATGCGGTTCGAAGAGCGGCTGCGCACGCATTTCGAGATCGAGGATGCGGCGCTCGAAGCGCAACTGCCTTCGATGCTGCTGCAGCCGTTGGTCGAAAACGCGATAAAATATGCTGTCAGCCCGCAAGAAGAAGGGGCGAAGATATCACTGACCGCCCGGGTCGTCGGCGAGCGCCTGCGGGTCGCGATCGAAGACACCGGGCCGGGCATGGACGGTCCCTTGCAGCACAGTCTGCTCGACTATTCACCCGAAACAGGGGGGCATCCGGTTTCGACCGGCGTCGGACTTGCCAACATCCGAAACCGGTTGACGCAGGCCTATGGTGACGATCACCTGTTCGAGACGAAATCGGAGCCGGGGGGCGGCTTTACGGTCCTGATCGAAATCCCCTATCAACGGGCGAGCGAAAGCGCGAGCGAGCCCGAAACCGGTCAGGAGGCAGCCGGCACCCCCGCCGCCGCTGCTTCCGACGAAGCGCCAGAAGCCAAACCGGCTGACGCCTCGGCGGCCACCATCCCCCTGAACCCCGCGCGCACATTGGGAACATCTGCATGACCATTCGAACTATCCTCGTCGACGATGAGAAACTGGCGATCCAGGGCCTCCAGGTCCGGCTCGAACCGTTCGACGATATCGAAGTGATCGACACTTGCTCGAACGGGCGCGAAGCGATCCGCAAGATCAAGACCGAGAAGCCGGACCTCGTCTTCCTCGATATCCAGATGCCGGGTTTCGACGGCTTTTCGGTCGTCAAGGGCGTGATGGAAATCGAACCGCCGCTGTTCGTGTTCGTCACTGCGTTCGAAGAGCATGCG
Organism: Erythrobacter sp.; assembly: GCA_030065195.1. GTDB lineage: Bacteria > Pseudomonadota > Alphaproteobacteria > Sphingomonadales > Sphingomonadaceae > Erythrobacter. The sequence continues at coordinate 1,508 of JASJDE010000190.1, forward strand.
ATCCGCGCCTTCGAAGCCAACGCGGTGAATTACCTGATGAAGCCGGTCGATGAAGACAAACTCGCGGACACGGTCGAGCGCGTCCGGCAACGGCTAGCCGAAAAGAAATCGACCGAAGATGCCGAGCAATTGCTCGACGTGCTGGCCGAGGTCGCGCCCGACCGTGCGGCGCAGTTCACCGAAGATGGCGGGGAAAGCGCGGATCGGTTCGAGAAGCTCATCAACGTGAAGGACCGCGGCCAGATTTTCCGCGTGGAAGTCGATTCGATCGAGCATATCGATGCCGCCGGCGACTACATGATCATCTCGACCGGCGACAATTCGCTGGTGCTGCGCGAGACGATGAAGGATCTGGAGCGCCGCCTCGACCCGCGCAAGTTCCAGCGCGTCCACCGCTCGACCATCGTCAATCTCGACCAGGTCCGCCAGGTCAAGCCGCACACCAATGGCGAATGCTTCCTGGTTCTGGACAGCGGCGCCGAGGTGAAGGTGTCGCGCAGCTATCGGGATGTGGTCGCGCGGTTTGTGCATTGATGGTGTTGCGAGCGCGCATCCGCGCGCTCGTCCTCGCTAGACGCGCAGCGAAGCTGCGCCCGCTGCGGGCGGGCGGTCGCCCTTGCGGTCGCTTTGCGACCGTCTATTGAGGTTTCATGACCTTCACTCTCCCCGGTTTCGATCTCGACGCATTCGTCCGCGCAACGCTCGACGAGGACTTGGGCGTCGGTCTCGAAGGCGGAGGGACGGACGTAACCAGCGAAAGTGTGATCCCGGCCGATGCGCGTTTCTCCGGGGTGATGGACGCGCGCCATGCGATTGTCGTCGCGGGCCTGCCTTTGGCCGCGGCATTCTTCCGCCGTCTCGATCCGGACGTCGAGATCGAAAGCCTCGTGCATGATGGCGACAAGGTCGGCGCCGGGACCGACCTGATGCGCTTGCAGGGCAACGCCCGCGCCATGCTGACAGCGGAGCGCAGCGCGCTCAACATCGTGCAGCACCTTTCGGGCATCGCGTCCATGGCAAACGAGTACGTCACCGCCATGCGCGGACCCGGCGGCAATCCGTCCTGCACCCTGCTCGACACGCGCAAGACCCTCCCCGGCCTGCGCGCGCTGGAGAAATACGCAACGCGACAGGGCGGAGCGCAAAACCATCGCATGGGCCTGTGGGACGCTGCCATGATCAAGGACAACCACGTCGCGGTCGCCGGCAGCGTGGGAGAAGCGGTGCGCCGCGCGCGCGAAGCCGGAATCAGCCATATCATTTGCGAGGTCGACCGACTTGACCAGATCGAGCCCGCACTCGAAGCGGGCGCACATCATTTGCTGCTCGACAATATGTCGCCCGAAATCCTCGCCGAAGCGGTCAGCTTGGTCGCAGGCCGGGTGCCGACCGAAGCCAGCGGTGGAATCTATCTCGACACGATTGCAGCCAAGGCGGCGAGCGGGGTCGACTATTGCTCGGTCGGGCGACTGACTCAGAGCGCCCCTGCCGCCGATGTCGGACTCGACTTCACACCGCTATGAGCGTTGCGCGATGAAGCTCTCTGCCGGGCCGCGTCCGTTTTCCATCAATCTGTTCGCCGGCATCCTGCTGGCGCTGGCCTGCTGGAACCTCGCCGTCGCGCTGTTCGATCTGCCCGCCCAGGAGGAATTCCTGCGTTCGCTCGGCCTTGGACTCGATTGGAATCGCGACTGGACGATCGTCACGAGTTCGGCCTGGTTCACGATCGAGTTGATCCCGGTCGCGCTGGTTTGGCTGGTCGCCGCTCCGTTTGCCCGCTGGTTCGTAACGGCCATGGCGCTGGTCAAGATCGTGCTGATTCTGACCAACCTGCCGATGCTCTATGCCTTGCCAGGCATTCTCGCGGGCCAATCGATTTCGCTCGCCGCCGTGGCGCTGCTGTTCACGCCGAGCGCCAACACCTGGTTTGATCGCGAGGAGGCCGATGCTGCGCTTTTCGACTAGGCTGATCGCAGTCGCTCTTCCGGTGATCTTGCCCGCCGCTGCCCAGGCGCAAGCATATCAGTGCCGGATGCCGCAAGTCTCCAGCGTTCCTCAGGTCACGCCCGACAGCTCGAGACGCGAGCTGCCCGTAACCGGCTACACGCTCGCACTCAGCTGGTCTCCGGCCTTTTGCCGCACCCGGCAGGACAGCCGTGCACACGCGGCGCAATGTTCGGGCGATAACGGACGCTTCGGCCTGGTGGTGCATGGACTGTGGCCACAAGGCAACCGGACCTGGCCGCAATGGTGCGCGACGCAAGGGCGTCTCACCCCGGCCGAGATTCGGCGCAACATGTGCATGATGCCATCGTCTCGGCTGATCGCCCGCCAATGGGCCAAACACGGCAGCTGTATGGTCAAGCGGCCCGACACCTATTTCAAGGTCACGCGCATCCTCTGGAATTCGCTGCGCATTCCCGACTACGACAGGATCAGCCGCGAGGACGGCCTGACTGCAGGCCGCATCCGCCAGGCCTTCGCAGACGCCAATCGTGGCTGGAATGCATCGCAGATCGGCGTGAAGCTCAACCGCGATGGCTGGTTGGAGGAGATTCGGTTGTGCTACGCCAAGAGCTTCCGGCCCACGCGTTGCGACGCGCGTCGCTTTGGCGCGAGAGACAATGCTCGGGCGAAGATCTGGCGAGGAATGTAAGCGGGTGGACATCGCGACGATCCGGGAAAGACTGGCCGTGCTGGGCAACCGAGACTGGCCCGACGAATGGGGCGCCTACGAAGAGGAAACGATCGGCGACTTCTACGGCTGGTGCCACCGATACCGGATGGAAGAGCCGCTGCCGGAGGAAGCCGCAGCGACTTTCGAACGACTGAGCGGAGTTCAGCTGCCAGCCGACTACCGCCAGTTTCTAACCCAGATCGGGAATGGCGGCGCGGGGCCGTATTACGGAATCTATCCCTTTTGCGAGGAGGAAGAGGGTCCCCTGCCGGATGAAATTCTGCGAGATGTCGCCAAGCCGTTTGCCCTCCAATCGACCTGGAACGGCAATCCTCCCGGAGAGGCAGGCAGCAGAACTCATTTCGAGCCGGACGACGCCTACTACTCGTTTTCGGTGATGGCCGGAGCGCTACCGATCGCGACCCAAGGCTGCGCCCTGGATTATTGGATGGTCGTATCCGGACCTCAAGCAGGACAGATCTGGTTCGACAAGCGAACCGATGCCGAAGGTATCGAGCCGGTGCTCGATGCCGAGGGGCAGATCATGACATTCGGCCCATGGTACGAGGCCTGGCTTGACAGCGCCTATGCGCGACTCGCGTCGCGGTAAATTGACCCCCGTCAAAGCGCGGTTGCGCAGCCTCGTGATAATCGAAGCCCATGATCGACATCGAACAAATCTCAGAGAACGCCCACCGCCTGGTGGTGATGGAAGAATTTCGCCAAGCCGACGCTGAAAGGCTGGTCGAGTTCGCGAAGGAACGCAATGCGGCTGGAGGCGGCGGCAATCTGTTGGCCGATGCGACGGCTCTGACCGGTTTCTCGTTTTCCGCCGTTACGGTGGAACTCGGGCATGTGCCGAGCCTCATGAAGTGGGTCTACGGGCTGGACCGGATCGCGATAATCTCCGACGAGGAATGGATCCGCACTGCCTCGCGTCTGGAGAGCGCCTTGCTTCCGGGCGTCACCTACGAAGTCTATGACGAGGACGAAGCCGACGCTGCGCGCGCCTGGATCCTCGAGGAACAGGAAGCTCCGCATACCGGCGCGTTTCATGAGCTCGACCTCGGCGGTTCGGGCATTGCCGCTTTCGAAATCACCGGGCGACTGGATCGCGAGGAATCCGAACGCGGAGTAGCGATGGTGCGTGCGCGGCTCGAAGATCCCGAATGTTCGAAACTCATGATCGTCATCACGGGTTGGCACGGCTTCGACGTGGATGCGATGTTCAGCAGCGACGTCATGCGCGGGAAGCTCGACCTGATCGGCAAGCTCGATCGCTATGCCATCGTCGGCGGACCGGACTGGATTCGCGCCATGGTCGGCCCAATCGGCATGCTGCTCAAACCCGACATCCGCGCTTTCGATCTCGACGAACGGGACGAAGCCCTGGAGTGGCTAGCGGGCCAGGACGAGACC
>JASJDE010000191.1 GCA_030065195.1 Erythrobacter sp.
CAGCGTCAGGATGGTGTCCAAAGGAATGCCAAGATCGCTTTCGACGCTCTCCGTTCCGACGAAAGCTCTCATCGAAGCGTAGTCGGCAAGCTGCTTCAGCGTCTTGTCCTTTGCAGCGGCGAACTCGATCAGCATCATAGCGCCGGTGATCTCGTTGGTAACCGTGTGGTTCAGGCGACTGTTGAGCCGGACATTGTTGAGCCCGGCATCGGCTTCCAACGGACGGCCATCGAAACCGCGCAGCTCGCTGACGTTCCACGCCCGGACCGGCCCCCTTTCGTTGAGGACGCGAAGCTTTTGATAGCTGAGCAGGTGGCTGATCGATTCCGATTCGGTGTCCAACCACGTATCGGCAGGGCCGACGCTCTCCGCGAGGAAGACAACCTTCAGGTTCGGTTGGCAGTTCTTTCCTTTGCGCTCACCCGGACCGAAGTTGCGGGCGTTCTCCCGAATGCGCAGTTCCACCGTTTCCGCATCCAGAGGGGCGAGCCCGACGACCTTCGGGCAGACGGGGAGAAAAAACCGTGCGATCGGGTACCCGTCGCGAGGTTTTCGCACAACTTTGCGCGCCATTCGACGAACTTGCGTCCGAAGTTCGGATTCCGTCGGCGGGGCCGTGACGATGATCTGATCGCGTTCTGCCTGCGCCGCTTCGCGGTCGGCGGCCGGCTCGGAGGGCTGTTGTGTCGCCACCGATGCCAAGAGGGCGAGAACCGTTCCGACCATCATCGCGCAACCGCCTTTTGCGTCTCGTGTTGTCCAACAGGCTGGAAAGTGACCGAATTTTCATGAACGTCCCCTGACTTGCGCAGCGAGTCCGCCCATCCATCTTGCCATCGGCCGGGGCGCCGGTAGGGTCGCAGGCGTTCAAGGGTTACGGGGCGAAATGACACAGCAATTCTGGGATCGCGGCTACGTCATCGTCGAAGGCTTGATCGACCAGTCCCTCGTCGACTTCGTTTCGACGGGCATGGACATGTCGAAAGCGAAGGGGCTGATCAAGGACCGAGGGGCGCGCTACATCAAGAAAGCCGAGGACGAATATTCGCCGGTGCTGGGCGAGCTGGTCCTCAAGCAGTGCCAGGAACGGATCGAAGAGGCGGTCGGCAGGGAATTGCTTCGCGCCTATGCCTATTGGCGGGTCTATTACGAGGGCGCCGACCTCGTGCCCCACACGGATCGCAAGGCGAGCGAGATAGCGGTGTCGATCGCAATCGGCTCCGACCCCGAAGGCCAGGTCTGGCCGATCATGGTCGAAGACTTCGAGGGCGACGAAGTGACTGCCGAATTGCACCCGGGCGACGGCATCGTTTATCTTGGACGCGAAGTTTCGCACTGGCGCGACGAGCTGACGTCCCGCTCGCACAAGCAATTGATGCTGTTCTACGTGCTGAAAGACGGGGAATTTCGCGAGTATGCGTTCGATCGCCGCGAAGGCGATCCCGTAGCCGGCGACACCGTTTAGGCGCCGTTTCAATATTGCTGCCGCGTGACTTTCCACCGCCGCGTGGACCCGCGTAGCTTGCTTTGCAGCCAAGGCGGCTTACCTTTCCGACTCAGGCAATGGGCCAACAGCAAAGGACCTTATGGGCCGCAGACCAACCCGCTCAAACGATCCGGCAATCTCGTCTGATCCCGTTCCCATTCGCGAATCTCGCCGCGCCAGCGCCGAGCTGAGTTTCGAAGACCAGTCGCTTCTCGGGCCGCTGTTCGGCCAATTCGACGCCAATCTGGTCCAGGTCGAAAACCGCCTTTCGGTGATGATCCACGCTCGCGGCGACAAGATCTTGATCGAAGGCCCGGAAGACAATGTCGCAAGGGCCCGCGATACGCTCAACACGATGTACGATCGGCTGGCGATGGGGCAGGATCTCGACGCAGGTGCCATTGAAGCGCTGATAGCCATGTCGAACGAACCCACTCTCGAAGGGATCATATCGGGCGAGAAGGAATCGCCACCAATCATGATCCGCACGCGGCGCAAGACCATCGTCCCGCGAAGCGCGACGCAGGTCACCTACATGCGCAGCCTCGCGCGCGACGACATCATCTTTGCGCTCGGCCCCGCAGGAACAGGCAAGACCTATCTCGCCGTGGCGCAGGCTGTCAGCCAGTTGATCACGGGAAGCGTGCAGCGCTTGATCCTGTCGCGTCCGGCCGTGGAAGCGGGCGAAAAACTCGGCTTCCTGCCGGGCGACATGAAGGACAAGGTCGATCCCTATCTGCGACCGCTCTACGACGCGCTGTACGATTGCATGCCGCCCGAACAGGTCGAGCGCCGGATCGAAAGCGGCGAGATCGAAATCGCGCCGATCGCCTTTATGCGCGGACGGACTCTGGCCGACGCTTTCGTAATCCTGGACGAGGCGCAGAACACCACCCGCGAGCAGATGAAGATGTTTCTCACCCGCTTTGGCCAGAACAGCCGAATGGTGATTTGCGGCGACCCCAAACAGGTCGACATTCCCGGCGGCGATGCGATGAGCGGGCTGGCCGACGCGGTCGGCAAGCTCGAAGATGTCGAAGGCTTCGGCACAATCCGCTTTACCGCCGCGGACGTAGTGCGCCACCCGATAGTAGGGCGGATTGTCGAAGCCTATGAAGGGAAGGGTGACTAAGCCCGCAAGTCTTTCGAGGAACCGAGGCTGAAATGCGACGTGATGCTACCGACTTGCGGCAGCACACCCAGTGTCTCCGAATGGAAGGCCTTGTAGTCTGCGAGGTTGTCGACCTCCACGCGTAGCAGGTATTCGACCGAGCCGGTGATGTTGTGGCACTCGCGCACTTCATCGGCCGCGTCCATCGCCCGTTCGAAATCCAGCGCATCCTTGGCCAGTTGGGCCGATAGTCCGACCATCACGAACACAGTGATGGCACCGCCCAGGCGCGAGCGGTCGAGCACGGCGCGATACCCTCTGATCAGGCCCGATCGCTCAAGTTCCTGAACCCTCCGCAGGCAAGCCGAGGCGGACAGTCCGGCCCGGTCGGCTAGCTTCGCATTGCTGATCCGACCATCGGATTCGAGTGCTTGCAATATTCTTCGATCTATATCGTCCATCTTCGAAGAATATGCGATGAATGAGGGATATGACAAGAACTTCACAAACTAATTCGAACGGGAACGCGGTATCCTTGCGCGACACAGCCACGAGGAGGGATATTCGCCATGCTGCACAGACGCGCCCCCAGTTCGATTATCCAGCCGCTCGCCCAATACGATATGTCCGAAGAGACCGGCTTCCTGTGCCGCTTCGATGCGAGCTCGGTTGTTCTGCCCGGCGCTTGGGCAGATGCGGCGCAGGTTGCGCGGCAATTGCCACAGATCCTGCCGTCAGGTCGGATCCGGAACTTTCTGACGAGGTCGCTGCCTCCGCACGCCGAGCTCGGCGATGCGTCGGGCCTGACCGACGAACAGGCGCGGATTGCAACGGTCCACTACACCTTCATGGTTCAGGCCTATATGTGGGGCGAGGAAGCCATCACCGATCGCCTGCCACCGAGCCTCGCAGTGCCGATGGTCGCGCTCGCGGATCGGCTCGGACAGCAACCCTTGCTAACATACAGTTCGTATGTGCTCGACAATTGGGCGCTGATCGATCCTGGCAAGCCGCTGGCGCTCGACAACCTGCGGATGCTTCAGAACTTCCTTGGCGGGATGGACGAAGCATGGTTCGTGCTGGTCCACGTCGCAATCGAGGCGTGCGCAGGCAAGGTCCTGGCGCGCTTTGGCAGCATTGTGGAGGCGGTCGAGAATGACGATCCGCAGGCGGTGCAGGGCCTCCTGGAACGCAACGCCGCGACCTGGCAGCAGGTTAACGCCCTATTCGATCGCATGCCCGAACGTTGCGATCCCTACATCTATTTTGAGCGCGTTCGCCCGTACATCCATGGCTGGAAAGACAACCCGGCGCTGCCCAACGGCGTGATCTACGAAGGTGTGGAGCGCTATGGCTCTGCGGCGCAGGCGTTTCGCGGGCAAACCGGTTCGCAATCGTCGATCGTACCGAGCATGGATGCGTTGATGGGGGTAGGGCACGCGGCCGATCCCCTGCGCGAATACCTCGATCAATTGCACGAATACCGGCCGGTCGGCCATCGCCGTTTCGTCGACGATGTGAGAGCAAGCAGCGGCCTGAGGGATTTTGCGCAGAAGGCCCAGTTGCCCACGCTCAACGATGCCTACAACGCCAACATCCAGGCGGTCGCCGATTTCCGCACGCGTCATCTCGAATACGCGGCAAGCTACATCAACAAGCAAGGTCGCAAGCACGCCGGCAACGATACCGATGTCGGGACCGGGGGGACGCCCTTCATGAAGTACCTGAAGAAGCATCGCGACGAAACGCGCGCCAACCTGTTGTAGTCGTCAACGGGCAAGTGTGAGAATGCGGGAGGCGCATCGACGTTTGCTCGCTCGCTCTTTGATCGATAACAGGGCGCGCGTATCGGGTTTTCGGGGCAGAGCTCTTTTTGCATGTTGGATTTGGACGTTGCAGTTGAAGGCTGGCCTTGGCCGGAAGGTGAATCGGGTGATTGGGATGGTGTTTCTCGAACCGCGGCTGACGCGGCCGGGAAAGTGGCGCCGGAACTGTCCCACGATCGGCTGAGCGCAAGCCTGTTGTTCACTTCGGACGCCGAAATCCATTCGCTCAATCGCGAGTGGCGGCAACGCGACAAGCCCACCAATGTGTTGAGCTTTCCCATGCTCTCGCGCGAGGAACTGCTCGATCTCGATCGGGATGGCCCGCCTGTGATGCTTGGCGACATTGAGTTGGGCCACGAGACCTGCGCGCGCGAAGCCGACGAGAAAGGTATCTCGCTTGCGCACCATGCGGCGCACCTGATCGTCCACGGATTGCTTCACCTGGCGGGCCACGACCACGTGCATTCGGAAGAACAAGCCGAGGCGATGGAGGACCTGGAAACAGCCGCACTTGCAAAAATGGGTATCGCTGACCCATATGGAGACCGACACTGAACGGAGGACACGTCGCAAGGGCCATGCCCGATTCCCAATCCGCCGCGGGAGACGCGGAGAGTAGCAGCGGGCTCTGGTCCAATCTGGGGCTCGCTCTCAAGAAACTGATCGGTGCCGGTGACGGCGATCGTTCCCTGCGTGCGCAACTCGAAGAGGCCATCGACGAGCACGAGGACGAGAACACCGACGATCATCACGACGAAAATGGAGGCGGCAATGGCGACCTTTCGCCGGTCGAGCGGCAGATGCTGCGCAACCTCCTCCATTTCAGCGAACACGATGCCGACGATGTCGCGGTTCCGCGCGGAGAGATCGTAGCGGTCGATGCCGGAATTGCATGGGACGAGCTGGTTGCGAGCTTCAGCGGCAACGGCCACTCGCGCATGCCGGTTTACCGCGACACGCTCGATAACGTGATCGGGATGATACACATCAAGGACGTGTTCCCTTTCCTGGCCGACGGTAAGCCGCCGCCGGCTGACTGGACCACATTGATGCGACAGCCACTCTATGTCCCGCAAGTGCGTGGCGCGCTCGATGTGCTGGCCGACATGCGGGCGCGAAGGGTGCACCTGGCCATCGTTCTCGACGAGTTTTCCGGCACCGATGGGATTATCACCAT
>JASJDE010000192.1 GCA_030065195.1 Erythrobacter sp.
GTGCAGGCCGCCGGCCTCAAGGATGACCACCTTCAGGCTCGTATGGGCCAATTGCAGCGCGATGGTGATGCCAGCCGCGCCGGCGCCTGCTATGCAAAGGTCGCAGTCCAAGGCGGTGGGCGCGTCCGACTTCTCAAGGTCTATGAGCATTGTAGAGTTCTTCAGCTCCAGATTCGCGTGCGGATTCATATCTCTGGGAATAGCGGTGCGGATCGCGAGGAAACCTGCCGACGGTCCAAGTGGCTTTCAAGGTCCAATTCCGCGCCTGCCGAGCAAGACCGACGACCGATCCCAATTTGAGATGCCCAAAGCGCAAAGGTCAATGACGCGGCCGCAGCCCCGCTCCGCCTTCGTGGCCGATCGCCAAGCCTGTCGTTACTGAAGATCGCGCGGCCGCTTTGCCTTGCAGAGCGCCGAGGCCCATCGAGCTTCGCAGGAAGGGAGCCGCATATCGGGCCGACCCCGGCCGGAGCGGTGACCGGACGGGCGAAGCCCAAAGCAGACTACGGCGCCTGTCTCAAAGGATGCTCTTTCATAAACTTGCGCCGTTGCTGCCTAAAGACGCCGAGTGGTGAACGATCGGGATCGGGTAACGCATTCACCAAGTCGGTCCAGGGACGCTCCTCCCCGGTGCCGGGCGCAGTGGCAAGAGATCTCGGCTCGAGATCCCCTAGCAGCCTCCTCCCGGCAAACACCTGCTGCGCTTTGATCTTCAGGTATGACGGAATCCGAAGCAGAATCGAAGGATCGTTCAAGGTTGCCCTCATCAGATAGACGAAGGCCCACGCGAAATTGCCGCCAGCTGCACTTCGCGTGGCTACATAGCTGTAGAAGACGCCGTAAGCCCATCGGCAAACCTGCGATGGGATTCCCGGATGCCGGCGGAGCGCATCTTGCATGACCGACTTGTATTCGCGGACCATTCGCCTGTGATCGTAGGATGAACTCGCCTTGACCTGCCGATAGGCGACCAGGAATTCAGGCAAGACCCTGAAATCGTATCGTTCCGCCAGACGCAGACATAATTCTCTGTCATCGATGATGATGCCTGGCCGGAACCCGCCGCAGGTCGAGAAACACTCGCGCCGGATCATCCAGTTGCTCCCGCAAGAGACGATATTGTAGCACAACGCCACCAGGTAGACGTCGCCCTCTTCGTTGTTCGCGGAGTATCCGCCGGTTGGGCGGTCCTCTTCGTCGATGTGCAGGCACCAGGAATAGACCGCCCCCACCTCGGGCCCGGATGACGTCAGGCAATCGACTTGCTTTTCGAGCTTCTGGGGGGCCCAGAGATCGTCGGCATCGAGTGTGGCTATGAAGTCTCCAGCCGAGGCCTCGATGGCCCTGTTCCGGGTCAGAGCGACTCCACGATTCGACTGGCAGATCAGGCGGACGCGAGAATCGCGTCTTGCAATGGCCTCGACGATTTCGCTGGTGCGATCCGCCGAACCGTCGTCGACCACGATGACCTCGAGGTTCCGATATGTCTGGTTTAGAACAGATTCTATCGTCTCGGCTATGAATCGCTCAGAGTTGTAAGCGGGAATGTTGACCGAAACGAGGGGCTGGCGGGTCATGGAGGTCGTCTCCGGTCAGGTAAGACCATATGCCCGCGCCATTGTCTGGCGCACGGACCCGCGTCCTTTGTTCCGGGCGGCGTGAATACTCGTTTTCAGAAGGGGCGATAGGAACACGACGATGGCACGCAGCTCCGATGCCCCGCGCCACGCATCGGGCCGCAGCAGCCCCCTAGATGTCCTGTCGGGGAAAACGAGACCATCGACCGACTTAGTCCATGACAATGTTGTTCCCCCGCGGTCTAGGTTCCGGTCCTTTCTTGTGCTGCACGCTTCCAGCAATTTTCTCCTTTCGAATTCCGGTGAAGATATTGCCGCTTACATATGCACGACCTGCTTTTGCGTTGTTGCTGACGAGAATGCCATAGTCGAAGTTGCGGATCAGGTTGTCCTTGACCGATACATCGCGCAGATGCTGGTTCGTCCCGACGGCGATCGCGACGGTGCCGTCTTCCAGCACGTTGTCGTGGAACAATATGTCCGCCTCAAGCTTGACCCCCCAGGCCTTCTTCTGCCCCCTGAAAATGTTCCCCGTCACGACGGCGAGGCGGCCGCCGGCATTCCCGAAGTTGGTCACCGATAAGAAGCCGTAGCCGGCATCCTCGACGTAGTTGTTGGCAATGACACAACCTTGGAAGGCGAACTCGGCCCACAGCGCACGACCGCCGAAGCGCTTGCAATTGTTTCCGAGTACCTGGCAGCCCTCCGAGCCGACAACGCGAATTGCGGAGAAGGAGCAGTCTCGCACTGTGTTGCCTTGTATGATGACGCCATTGGCCCGAAAAGCGACGATGCCGTTGCCATGTTCGCCCCAGTTGCCTTTCTGCCCGCGCGGAATATCGGAGGCTGCTGTCGTGATGTCCTTGACGAAGTTCCCCTCGATCAGGGCATCTGCTTCAACCCTCTTGCGAAGCGAAACCTTGATGCCGGCTGATCCGCAATTGGTTACGCGATTGCCCGCGATTCGCATACGCTCGGACGATCGACTCAGTATGCCGTACTCGCGCAGCTTGTTGAAGCTGCAACCGACCACATCCACAGCCACGCCCGACCCGATGGAGAGGCCTGCCTTCGCCTGATAGAAGCTGCAGTTCTCGAACAGAATGCCGGAGCTCGGTTTCGAAAGGGTGACCAAGGCCTCTTCCGGTGTGTCTTCGCCCACGCTCTGAAATGTGATCCCGCGGCAGACCACATTTCGCCGCGCCACCATGCTCAGGACGCTCTTTCCGGTCTGCGACCTCATGATGCTGGCGCCCGGGATGCCTTCCAGTAGGAGATTGGATGGCACCTCCAGATCGGATACACGGAACACCCCTGGCGGGATGACGATGTGAGCCCCTTGCGAAGCCGCTGCCCGGAAGGCCTCGCGGAAGGCGGGCGTATCGTCCTGGGATCCGTCGCCGCGCGCGCCCAGTTCGCGGATGTCGATCGCCGTGGCCGCCGGCTGTAGGCGCCATGACCAGTCTCCTGCCATCGTCGGCGGGCCTGGCGCATTCCAGCCCCCCGCACCTTGCACGAGCGCGTGAGCCGGCGGCGAACACAGCCCACCAGCCAATAGCCCTCCGCCGCCAAGCAGTGCCCGTCTTGTGAAACGCCTCCCGCTGCCCATGACTTGCCCTCCACGCAATCCGGAGCAAAGACTAGCCTTACCAGCGAATGATGGCAGTAATTCAATACTTCTCAAGCGGAACGGTGCGAATGGCCGATTTCACAGGGGTCACGCCGTTTGGGTGCGGCAGGTCGAGGTCGCTGGGCCGGATCATCGGCCATTCACCGACGGTCAGGGGACGTCGACTCCGACTGGGCGGCCGGGAGGCTGGTAACCGGCTCTTCAAGAAGGCTTGTTACAACTGCATCCGGGTGCGAATCCTCGGCCCGGGACGAGCGCGAATCGCCGACCACGCTTGGTCAAGGCGAGGCGGCACAACGTACTGATTTAGTTTGCATAATTGTCAAGCCATGGTGCCGGAAGCAAGCTTGCGCGGACCTCTGGGACCGGCTTAGTCTCTATTCGGCGAGATCCTCAGCTCCGGAGCCTTTACCCGTGGGACGACCCGCTGCCAGAAGAATGAGCTACGCGTTGTCGCGTTTTCAGGACGCCCTTCCCGATGCGGCCAAGACCTTCGGGCGGCCGGCCCGCCTTCTCTTTCGGGATGCGCGCGTCCAGCTTCGCATGAGGCATGGCGGTGAGCGGCTCAAACCGGCAGTCTTGATCATCGGGGCAATGAAGGCGGGAACGACGTCCTGTTTTCGCTACTTGAGCCAGCACCCCAGCTTCGTGGCACCGGTCAAGAAGGAGATCCACTATTTCTCCCGGCTCAGCGGGGAACGCTCTCCGGCGTGGTATGCCGCACATTTTCCCCGCCTTGCCGAGGTGCCGTCAGGTAGCATCACCGGGGAGGCGACCCCGGGCTATATCTACTACACGGAATGCGCCGAGCGCGTGAAACACCTTCTTCCCGACGTCAAGTTGATCGCTCTGCTTCGAGATCCCATCGCACGGGCGATATCCCACTACTCTCATGACATCAACAAGAAGAGGGGTGAGTATCGGCCCATAGATGAGGCGATCTTGTATGACGCCATGAAGGTTGCACCCGAGCGCTGCCGGGATGTGATGAGGCAACTCGACATCGGCCGCCTGCGGGAGCCGGCGCCGAGCGATTGGCCGTCTGCGGCGGCCTACGTCAGACGCGGGCTTTACGCTGACCAGCTTGAGGAATGGTTCCGGCATTTCGATCGCGACCAATTTCTCATCTTCAAGAGCGAGGATTTCTTCGCTAATCCTCAGGTCGCGTACGAAAGGATGCTGTCTTTCCTTGAGCTCGAACCGGCGGACCCGGGGCCGATGAAGGCCTTCAATGTCGGGCGCAGTCGGAAAAAACTCGCACCCGAGATCGTTGACCTGCTCGAAGAAATCTTCGAGGAGCCCAATCGCCGCTTGTGCGAGCTGCTCGGTCCTGAGTTCCGCTGGTCCGAGAACGATTAAGGTCGACCGCCGCCTGATCGTTCAGGCCAGCCGGCTGTCTTCCGCGCCCCCGGCCCGGCGACGCTGGAACCACGGCGCTTCGCTCCAGACCGCCGGCGTCTTTCGACAGCGGGTATCAGCGGAATGCGAGACGTAGGCTCAGGACCGACGGGTCAACTTGAACCCGTTTGACGACAATCCGGTAGATCCAGACATTGGAGACGAGTGTCGCGACAAACACCGAGAAGGCGCCACCTTCGATGCCATATTGCGGAATCAGAATGGCGCTCGATCCGAGGCTCAAGACGATGCTGGCCGCGAACACAGGCAAACATCGATTGTGATTGCCGGTTATGGTGACGACTTGGATGAGCGGCCCGAAAGCGCCTTGGATCAGTTTGGCCCCCGCGAGTACGATCAGTGCGGTGTACCCGCTCACGAACTGCTCTCCGAATATGCCGAGAAGGAACTTTCCGACCAGGACCAAGGCGACAAATGCCACCACGATCGCCCAGAACCGCAGTTGGGCCGCTCGGGCGACGAGCCGTTGGAAGCCAGCCGCGTCGCCTTGGCCGTAGAGCCTGGAAGCGCGTGGCGAGAACTGGAAGTTCACGGCCCGCAGGAAGAAGCCCATGAGCTCGGCCGTGCGGAACGCGACGTTGTAGATCGCAAGCTGGTCCGGCGGCAAGAAGAGCCCGGCGATCAAGATATTCAGCTCCAAAAAGAAGGCCGTAAATGCCATCGGCACCAGCAACGGTGCCGAGTTGGCCAGCCACTTCCTGGTTTCGTAAACGGGTTGCACATTCCCGAATTCCCGTCTCAGGCGTCGCTGGACGAGGAAGAACTGGCCCACAGCTATGGAACTGAGAACCAGGAAGAACAAACTCATCATGGACCAGGCGGAAAGCCCTATGTCTGCCAAATAGAAGCCGCATACGGCTAAGAACAGCATCAAGGGGCGCAGAATCAGGTTGGGGATCGCCGCCAGAGACAGCAACAGTATCGAGCG
>JASJDE010000193.1 GCA_030065195.1 Erythrobacter sp.
GACAGCGCATAGTTGATCGAGTCTTCCGAACGCTGAAGCGAACCGTGCATGTAGTCGTGCGCTTCGAGGCTGTCGGTCATCTTGCTGTGCTTTTCCTGCGCGTCGACAGCGTCGTCGGCGATCTGGCGCCATGCGCTGTTCTTTTCAAGCTTGGCAGCGCCTTCCTTGAGCGAAGCCGAACGCCAGAACGAGGTCTGGACGCCCTTATATTGACGCATCACCTTGTTCTGTTCGAACAGCTTGGTGAACAGGATGTAGAACGAGCCGACGCTCATGATAACCATCACGCCAAGGATCGACCAGGCGACCGGGCCGCCCTCTTCCATGGCTTCCCAGAAACCGAATTTGCTTTCCGGGGCTTCGGCGGCTGCAGCAGCCAGGAGATAGGTAAGGTTCATTGCGAAAAGTCCTCTTGAAAGAATAGTCCCATTGGCTCCGGCCTGTCCTCAGGGCCGATGCCGTTTTATTTATCAATTCAAACGATAGGTAATCCGGGTCGTGTAACTGCCCGATGTCGGGTTGCCGGCGTCGTCGAGCGCCGGATTGAAACGGGCATAGCGTTCCATCCCACGACACGCAGCCTGGTCGAGCACGCTCGACCCGCTCGATCCGGTCACCGAGCAACCGCTGACGCGGCCGTTGGCGCCGATGGTGACGCGGACGCCCACCGTGCCTTCGACTTCCTCACGCAAAGCACGCGACGGGTAGTTTTCCTGGATCCGGCGAGCCCAGCGGGCCTGTCCACGCGGCGTAGCACCTTGCGCCAGCGAAGGCGGTGGCGGTGGCGGTGGCGGGGCCGGCGGCGCGATCGGTGCCGGCGGCGGAATCGTCAGGGCCGGCGGCGCAGGCGGCGGAATCGTCGGCTGCGTCTGGATCGGCGGAGGAGCCGGCGCGATATTGATCGGCGGCGGAGGCGCAACCGGTGGTGGCGGTGCAACTTCCTGCGGCTGCTCTGGCGGCGGCTCGTCCGGTTCCTCAGGGGGCGGGGGCTCCTCAATGTCGACGGTGGTAACTCGCTCAATCACCGCCTGGGCGCCTTTAATCGCCAGGCCTGAAATGAGCAGCCACCCGATCAACACGTGGATCAGTGCCACGATAGCGATGGAAACAATCTTGTTCCCACCCATTTGTTGGTCAGCGTAGGCCATCCAGTCGCTTTCTCTCCATTATTCGGGCCGGCCTGAACCGGCACACCTATCGCATACGGTCATGGCGAACCGCGATGCGAATCTCAAAATCTTGGTCCTCCCAATCCGGGCAAAGAACCCCACTCATTGAAGCCAGTCCCAGCTCGGTTGGCCACTCTCACGACCATCCGTGAAGTGCAGCCCGTGTCCCGCAACGACCTTGTCCCCAACTTCGTCGCAAGCATCTCGCGCTTTAACGGTCAACCCCTAGTCAATCAAACGCTTTATCGGTTCAGCGCTGATTCACTGCCTTTGCTCTGAGCTGATTTGGAGCCATATTAAGGCCATAACGGAGGCGCTGACGAGGCGCGAGAGAATCGCATGATGACGCCAGTTAACCGGAAATTAATAAACCAATTCAAGGCACTGGCCATTGCCTTGGCATCCATCGTCACGGTGCCGCTGGCGGCGACTGGCGCTTACGCACAAGCGCCCGCAGCCTATGCGGCGACTCCCGGCGAGTTGGCTACCTATGCCGATCTCGCGACGCTTGCCGAACGCAGCCAGCTCGTAATTCGCGTGGAGATTCGCCGCCAGACCGTGGTCAAGCCGGAGCGCGCGCCGGGCCTCCAGCCCGGATTCGCCCGCCTCTATGTCGAGGCCAATACGCTGGCGTTGATTGCGGGATCTTCGGGTGTCGGCGAATCGCTTGTCTATCTTGTCGACGTACCCCTCAACGAAAAGGGCAAGCCGCCGAAGCTGAAAAAGCTCGAGATGCTGCTGTTCGCAAATTCGGTGGCAGGACGACCGGGCTTCGTCCAGCTTGCCGGAAAATCTGCACAGTTCGCCTACACGGCGGCGCTCGAGCAGCGACTGCGCCCGATCCTTCGCGAATTGGTCGCGCGCGACAAGCCGCCGACAATCACGGGCATAGCCGACGCGCTTGCCGTGCAAGGAACCTTGGTGGGCGAATCGGAAACCCAGGTCTTTCTAACGACCGATCGGGGATCGCCCGTGTCGATGAGTGTGATTCGCCGTCCCGGCCAGCCGCCCGCTTGGGGAGTCTCGTGGGGCGAAATTATCGATTCGTCGGCACGTCCGCCAAACCCGGAAACGCTGCGCTGGTATCGCCTCGCCTGCGCACTACCCGAACGCCTGCCGAGCAGCGCCAATCTGGCGCGCGATCCGGCAGCCCGCAGGCTGGCGGCACAGGACTACGCTTTCGTCATCGATGAGCTGGGTGCCTGCGAGCGGGAAGTGACCGATACCACCTGATCGCTTGACGGCGCGTTCACCGCGGGTAAGCGCGACTCCGCCTTTGAGTGGAGTGACCATTGAACCAGACTTCTCCTTCCGCGTTGCGAATCGCGATTGCCGGCCTCGGTACGGTCGGCGCGGGCGTCATTCGCCTGCTCGATACCAATCGGGACCTGATCGCCGCGCGCGCTGGCCGACTTATCGAAGTCGTTGCCGTGAGCGCGCGCGATCGCACCAAGGATCGCGGAATCGATATCGCCCCCTTTGAATGGGAAGACGATATGACGGCCCTTGCGAATCGGCCGGACATAGATGTCGTGGTCGAATTGGTCGGCGGATCTGACGGGCCTGCCCTCGCCTGCTCGCGCGCCGCTCTTGCCGCGGACAAGGGCCTCGTCACCGCCAACAAGGCAATGATCGCCCATCATGGCATTGCCCTTGCCGAGCAAGCCGAAACCGCGAAGGTGCCGCTCAAGTTCGAAGCGGCGGTGGCCGGGGGAATTCCCGTCGTGAAAGGGCTGCGCGAAGGAACATCGGCCAATGCGCTGACGACGATCTATGGAATCCTCAACGGGACCTGCAACTACATCCTTTCCGAAATGGAGGCGACCGGGGCCGACTTCGCCGAGACCCTCGCCGAAGCCCAGCGGCTGGGATACGCCGAGGCCGATCCGACTTTCGATATCGAGGGGATCGACGCCGCGCACAAGCTCGCGATCCTCGCGGCGATCGGGTTCGGCGCGCGAATCGATTTCGACGCGGTCCATACGACCGGCATCGTGCAGGTTCGCGCAGCCGATATCGCACAGGCCGATGCATTGGGATTCGTCATTCGACTGATCGCGCAAGTCGACGCCGAAACCGGGGCGGACGGACAGGAACGGCTGCTACAGCGCGTGCGGCCATGCCTGGTCGCCAAGGATCATCCGTTGGCCCCGGTCGATGGGCCGACCAATGCCGTGGTTGCAGAGGGCAATTTTTCGGGCCGCCTGCTGTTCCAGGGCGCCGGGGCGGGCGACGGTCCGACGGCAAGCGCGGTGGTGGCGGACCTGATCGACATCGCGCGCGGAGAAGTCGGCGCGCCATTCTCGATGCCGGTTGCACAACTGGCGGCGATGCCTTCGGTGGAACCCGGACATCGAATGGAGCGCACCTATTTGCGCTTCACGGTCAAGGATCGGCCGGGTGTGCTTGCCGAGATCACGGCGGCGATGCGCGATGCCGACGTTTCGATCGAAAGCCTGATTCAGCCGGCGCGCGCGCATGAAGGCGGTGAAGCGTTGGTGGCGATGGTCACACACGAAGGCCCGGAAGGTAACATCGCGAAAGCGCTGAAATTGCTGGAAGGTTCGGCAAGCCTCACGGCCGCGCCGCTGGTCCTTCCGATCCTGCCCAACTGAGGCCTACTCGTCTTCGTCGGAGAAGCTCGGCGCGGGCAGGCCGAGATCTTCGCGACGCCGACGCCGTTCCTCTTGTTCGGGTTCGCGGCCGAGCGGCGGCAATCCGCGCGCTATTCGATCCGCATCGGATCCCGGGGGGGCTTCCGGCAAAGCTTCTACGTCGATCAGTAGGGCGGATTCTCGCGGGCAGGGGGGAATGACGCACACACCCGACAAGGTCACCGTTATGGTGGCCAGGGACCCTTCGGCGGGAAACTGCAATCCCCCGGCATCCTGGAACACCGGTTTGGGTCCTTGGGTCGCGGCGGCATAGCGGCGTTCCCAATCGGACTTGTCCCATGCTCCATCGCTTGCTTCGCCAAGGTCGCGGCAGACGATGATCTCACCGGCGACGCGGGCAATGTCCGCTTCGTCTTCGCATCGCTCGACCGCTATTTCGTCTTGTTCGACACCAACGGCCCCCGCCGCTTCCCGCTCGAGCAGCAAACGGCCTTCATCGGGAACCAGCCGATCGACCTCGTCTTCGGAGGGTTGAACTTCATCGCCCGCCTGTTGTTGAGCCAGGCCGGGCGCGGACGTCAGAGCGAGCGCGAAAGCAGCCACCCGCGCTGGGCGTGCAGCTTGGCGATCGAACCGTGAGAATTTGGGAGCCCCACCCAAACCCTATTCCGGGTCCTGTTCGAACCGGGGAGGCGGCAGGCCGAGCGCTTCTCTCCGCTGGCGAATTTCCTCTTCGGTCAGGTCTTCATCCTGACCAAGCGGAGGCAGCCCGCGGGCGATCCGATCGGCATCCGAACCTTCGGGCGCTTCGGGCAGTGCGCCGACATCGATGATCAAGGCAGGGGGCGGAACTGAACCAAACCCGATGGGATTGCCGTGATTGGCGATTCCGAACGTATCGGGTGCTCTCGGCGCTCCTTTGAATGCGGTTTCCTCCGCGTAGCGCTTGCGCGCTTCCTCACGGCTGCCGCTGAAGTAGTTTTCGCCGCTCTCGCCGATCCTGCGACACACGACGATGTCGCCGCTGATCGTCGCCGCATCGGCGTTGTCTTCGCATTCCTGCACTTGCGCTTCGTTGACGTCGCCGCGCGGCACCGTGATCAGGATGTTGATGGGGTCGGGTCGTTCGGGCGGCGTTGTTGTATCCGCTTCCTCCGCCGCTTCGACTTCTTCGGACGTTGTCGCCATACCGTCATCCTGCGCGGTCAGGGGAGCGGCACCCGCCAACCCGGCGACGGTGAGGACCGCACTCATGATCGCAGTGCACAAGGTTGACGCGGCATTGCTCGACAAGCCCGTCTCCTTAGGCGTAAGCGCGGGGCTCAAAGCAATGCGTTCGGAGGCTGAATTTCGCATGAATAATCCCGATGGCACAGACATTCTGGCAGCGAAAGAGCCGGATACCGAAAACGCGATTGAGCGCGTTCTGGTGCTGGAAATGGTCCGCGTCACCGAAGCCGCGGCGGTTGCCGCTGCACAGCTGATCGGGCGCGGCGATGAAAAGGCCGCCGATGCCGCCGCCGTCGAAGCCATGCGCCGCGCGTTCGACACGCTCTACATGGATGGCACGGTGGTGATCGGCGAAGGCGAGCGCGACGAAGCACCGATGCTGTATATCGGCGAAAAGGTCGGGATCGGCAAAGGACCCAAGATCGATATCGCACTCGATCCGCTCGAAGGCACGACGATCACCGCCAAGGC
>JASJDE010000031.1 GCA_030065195.1 Erythrobacter sp.
TGATCGGCTGCACATAGACGCCGTATTCGGCGAGCAGGATGTCGCTGATCTTCTTGGCGCGCACCGGATCGCCGACCATCAGCGGAACGATGTGAGTGACGCTGTCCATCACCGGCAGGCCGGCTTCGGCAAATTTCAGCTTGAGCATCGCGGCGGCGGTCTGCTGCGCGTTGCGTTCGACATTGCTCTCTTTGAGGTGCCGCACCGACGCGAGTACGCCCGCGACCAGAACCGGCGAAAGCGAGGTCGTGAAGATGAAACCGGGCGCGTAGGAGCGGATGCAGTCGATCACGCGCTTGTCGGCCGCGATATAGCCACCCATCACGCCGAACGCCTTGCCCAGAGTGCCTTCGATGATGTCGATCCGGTGCGCGGCGTTGTCGCGCTCCGAAATCCCGCCACCGTGGTCGCCATACATGCCGACTGCGTGGACCTCGTCGATATAGGTCAGCGCGTTGTATTGCTCGGCCAGGTCGCAGATCGCGTGGATCGGGGCGACGTCGCCATCCATCGAATAGACGCTCTCAAAGGCGATGACCTTGGGCGTTTCGGGGTCTTCGGCGGCGAGCAATTGCTCGAGATGCGCCATGTCGTTGTGGCGGAAAATGCGTTTCTCGCAGCCCGAATTGCGGATGCCGGCGATCATGCTGGCGTGGTTCAAGTCGTCGGAGAAGATCACGCAGCCGGGCAGCAATTTGGCGAGCGTCGAGAGCGTCGCGTCGTTCGAGACATAGCCGCTGGTGAACAGCAGCGCGCCTTCCTTGCCGTGCAGCTCGGCCAGTTCGTTCTCCAGCTCGACATGCAGGTGCGTGTTTCCGCCGATATTGCGCGTGCCGCCGGAACCCGCGCCGACATCGTGCAGCGCCTCTTCCATCGCGCCGATCACCTTGTCGTGCTGGCCCATGCAAAGATAATCGTTCGAGCACCACACCGTGATCGGTTTCGGACCGTTATGACCGTGGAAGCAGCGCGCGTTGGGGTAGGCGCCCTTGTTGCGCAGGATGTCGATGAAGACGCGATAACGCCCCTCCTCGTGGAGGCGGTCGATCGCCTGGTCGAAGATATGGTCGTAGTTCACTGTTAATCCGCGTCTTTGTTTGCCTGCGGGTACTATAACCCATCGGCCGCCCAAATGTTTCGCGGTTATCTAGGTTTGAGTGATCGATTTGGCCACAGTGATCTTTGCGAGCGATTTGCAGCTAGGGCCTAGAACGATTCCGGCGCGCCAAATCCGCGTTCGGCCAGCGCCGCGTCCAGTCCACGTGCGCCTTCGACCGGCCCGGTTACGACGAAGCGATTCTGCGGAGTTGGGGCGAATTCCTGCCCTTCCAGCAGGTTCGCGATCCGCCGGGCAATGCCTTCGGCACCGTCGATCAACGCAACATCGTTTCCAAACAATGCACCCAGTTCTTCGCGCAGCAGCGGGAAGTGCGTGCAGGCTAGGACCACGGCATCGATGTCGCCGCCACCGTCCATCCCGCGCAGCCGCTGCACCGCTTCCTCGATCACCGCCATATTGACAGTTCGCCCGCGCAGTTTGGCTTCGGCTTCGTCGACCAGGTCGGGTGCGGCGATCCTGAGCAGCGTCTTGTCCCGTGCAAAGTCACGCTCCAGGTCGTCGACATAGCGCTGCCGGATGGTGGCCTGCGTACCGATCAATCCGAATGTCCCGGTGTTTGTGTGCAGCGCCGCCGGTTTGATTGCGGGCACGGTCCCGACAATGGGAATTTCCAGCACTTCGCGCACCATGCCGAGCGCAATCGTGCTCGCCGTGTTGCAGGCGATACAGGCGAGGCGAGGGCGGTATCGTTCGCTCATCCTGCCGAGCAATCCGGCCACGCGTGCCGCCACTTCGGCTTCGGTCTTCTTGCCGTACGGCATGCCGATCAGATCGGCGGCGAAGATCACCGGCGCCTGAGGCAGTTGGCGTCGCAAGGCGTCATAGACGGTCAGCCCGCCGACGCCGGTATCGAGCAACAGGATAGGGGAGGATGCGTCGGTAATGGTCGTTTCTGTCCGCAGGTAACTTGTCGCGGCGCGGTCTATTACTTAGGCACCTGGAAAAGGGAAGATGCGACAGGGAATTGGACGACATTATGGAACCGGTTTTGGCAGTGCTGCTCGGATATCTGTTCGGCTCGATCCCGTTCGGGCTGCTGCTGACCAAGGCGGCGGGGCTTGGCGATGTTCGCAAGATCGGCAGCGGCAATATCGGAGCGACGAACGTCCTGCGGACCGGGAACAAGGGGTTGGCTGCGGGCACGTTGCTGCTCGATCTCGCCAAGGGGTTCGTTCCGGTCTTCCTCGCTTGGCAAATCTGGGGATTCGATAGCGCGTTGCACGATACGCCTGATGCAGCGCTGCTCGAACCGGTACCCCTCGCGGCGTTGGGCGCCGTGCTCGGTCACTGCTTCCCGGTTTGGCTGAAGTTAAATGGCGGCAAGGGTGTCGCGACGAACGCGGGGGTCGCGTTCGGCCTCGCCTGGCCGCTGGGGCTCGCCTATGCGGTTGTGTGGATCGGCATCCTCGTGCTTGTGCGGATCAGTTCGCTGGCCGGGATGAGCGCGGTCGTCGCTGCGGCGATTGCTGCCGCGCTGTTCCTCTATACCGGTTTTCTCCCGGTTCTTGCGACGATCGCCGTCCTGATCATCGTTCTGCACAGGGAGAATCTCGGGCGCCTTGCGAGGGGCGAGGAACCCAAGATTGGCAGCAAGAAGTGACGGAAGCGCTGTCGCAGGCCGAAGCGTTTGCACGAATCCGCCTGCTGCGATCCCCCAATATCGGCCCGGTTAGCTACCGGCAATTGCTAGGCCGGTTCGGCACGGCGGTCGCAGCGTTGGAGGCGCTTCCGGATCTCGGAGCGCGCGGCAAGACCGCCTACCGCCCCGCGCCAAGCGAGAAGATCGAGCGCGAGATCAACGGGGTTCGAGCAGCGGGCGCTCGCTATCTGATTCACGACCAACCCGATTATCCGGCGCTGCTGGCCGAGCTGGACAGCGCACCGCCGATCATCACCTGCCGGGGGAACCTGGCGCTAGCGTCGGAGCCATGTGTCGCAATGGTCGGCGCGCGCAACGCCTCGGCAGCGGCGGTGAAGCTTGCGCGCGATTTTGCGACCGAGTTGGCCGGGCAGGGCTTCACCGTGGTTTCGGGGCTGGCACGGGGGATCGATGGAGCGTGTCACGAAGGCGCGTTCCCGCGCACGATCGGCGTGATCGCCAGCGGCATCGACATCGCCTACCCACCTCAACACACCGACTTGCAGGAGCAGATCGCGACTGAAGGTCTGCTGATTGCCGAACAACCTCCCGGCACCGAGCCGCGCGGACGGCACTTCCCCAGCCGCAATCGCATCATCGCCGGGCTGGCGAGCGGCACGCTGGTGGTCGAAGCCGCACCGAAGTCCGGCTCGCTCATCACCGCGCGGTTGGCGGGCGAAGCGGGCAGGGAAGTGATGGCCATCCCGGGCTCCCCGCTCGATACCCGCTCGCTCGGCTGCAACCAGTTGATCCGCGACGGAGCGGTGTTGGTGCAGACGGTCGAAGACGTTGTGGAACTGCTCGAGAGTTTCACCGGTGCCCCGCGCTCGCGCTTTCAAGTCGAGGAAATGGGCGCTCCATTCGATTATGCGGAATTGCGCAAGATGGAGTGGGGCGAAGCCAAAGGCGGCGACAATGGCGATGTGGCGAAACTGCTGACCAAGGCACCGATCTCCGTGGACGAATTGATCCGCCAGTCCGGTGCGTCATCGGCGGCGGTCCACATGGCGCTGCTGGAGCTGGAACTCGGCGGCGATCTGGAGCGGCATTCGGGTGGAATGGTCAGTTTGGCGAAATAGGCGGAAGCGAAATGATTGATACGCAGAACCCATGGGACGGGGCGCTCTCGCTGTGGCGCGAAGCTGCTCGCCTGATCGGCGAAGCGAAGGGAGAAGCGCTAGCCTATCTGGCGATCACGATCGCATTATGGAGCCTGATCGATTTAGAGATCCTGGGGGAAGGCTTCTTTTTTCCTGCGATGATTGTGGACTTTCTCTGCGCATATTTTCTGACGGTCTGGTTGATCAAGCGTGGCGACTTGGCACCGAGTGGCCTGATGGGCGGGTTCGGAACTTACTTTCTGCTGTCGCTCCTTTCCGGATTCGCGATCTTGATCGGGAGCCTCCTGTTCGTGGTTCCCGGAATCATCCTCATGGTTCGCTGGTTGCCACTCTATGGATACGCCTTGGCCGAGGGAGCGGAGAGCACCGATGCAATGGGCCTTTCATGGGAAGCGACGCGCGAGCATTTCTGGACCCTCTTCGTTGCGATCGTCCTCCCCGTGCTCGCCACGCTCGCACCGATAGTTCCGATCCTGATGTACGATGTCTCGGCGATTTTCGGCGGAGACATAAGCGAGGGGTATCTCGGCGCCTCGCAGGCCATGCTGTTTTTGGGGACCGTGATCTCCAGCGTCGCTGTGCTCCTCACCACGGCAATCGGGATTGCCAGCTATTCGCTGCTTCGCGATCCCACCGCTTCCCTAAATTCGGTTTTTGAGTAATTGCCTACTTGACCGATTCCCGAAACCGACTCCACCCTCGCGCGTACGTACGCACGTAAGGAAATCGAATACCTCACCATGCAGCTTGTGATCGTTGAATCGCCCGCCAAGGCGAAAACTATCGAGAAATATCTGGGGGCGGACTTCAAGGTTCTCGCCAGCTACGGCCACGTCCGCGACCTACCGCCCAAGGATGGCAGCGTACGCCCGGACGAGGATTTCGCGATGGACTGGGAACTCTATCGCGACAAGCAGAAGCGCTTTAAGGAGATCAGCGACGCGGCCAAAGATGCCGACCGGCTGGTGCTCGCGACCGACCCGGACCGTGAGGGCGAAGCGATCAGCTGGCACGTCCAGGAGCTGCTGCAGAAGCGCAAGGCGCTGCCGACCAGGGTCGACCGCGTGACTTTCAACGCAATTACCAAGGCTGCCGTCACCGAAGCGATGGCGAAGCCGCGCGAGCTCGATACCGACCTGATCGACGCGTATCTTGCGCGCCGCGCGCTCGATTACCTGTTCGGCTTTACTCTATCCCCGGTGCTCTGGCGCAAACTGCCCGGCGCGAAGTCGGCCGGCCGCGTGCAGTCGGTCGCCCTCCGCCTGATCGTCGAGCGCGAGCGCGAGATCGAGGCGTTCAAGCCCGACGAATACTGGTCGGTGCTCGCCAAGCTCGAACAGGACGGGACCGAGTTCGACGCGCGGCTGGTCAAGTACAAGGGTGAGAAGCTGGAAAAGCTCTCGCTCGGTCACGAAGGCATTGCCCGCGAAGCCAAGGCGGCGGTCGAAGCCGGGCGATTCACTGTCGAAGCGATCGAGACCAAGCCGCTCAAGCGCAATCCGGCACCTCCGTTCACCACCTCGACTCTGCAACAGGAGGCCGCACGCAAGCTCGGCTTCTCTGCCAGCCACACGATGCGGTGCGCGCAGTCGCTCTACGAAGCGGGCGCGATCACCTATATGCGGACCGATGGCGTGCAGATGGATGGCAGTGCAATTGCCGCCGTGCGCGGCGAGATCGGTCAGCGGTACGACGCCGCCTACCTGCCGGAGAAACCGCGCTTCTATTCGACCAAGGCCAAAAACGCGCAGGAGGCCCACGAAGCGATCCGTCCGACCAATTTCGGGCGGGATCACGCCGGCAGCGGCGACGAGGCCAAGCTCTATTCGCTGATCTTCAAGCGCGCGATGGCGAGCCAGATGGCCGCTGCGCAGCTTGAGCGCACCACCGTCACCCTGCGCGACGCCACCGGCCAGCACGAACTGCGGGCGACCGGTCAGGTGATCAAGTTCCCCGGCTTCTTCGCAATCTACCAGGAAGGTTTCGACGACAAGAAGGACGAGGAGGAAGAGGGGCTGCTTCCGGTCCTGAAACAGGGCGATGCTCCGGCCAAAAAGGCGGTCGAAGCCAACCAGCACTTCACCCAGCCGCCGCCGCGCTTCTCGGAAGCCTCGCTGGTCAAGCGGCTCGAAGAACTCGGCATTGGCCGCCCATCGACCTACGCTTCGACCATCCAGACGCTGCGCGACCGCGATTATGTGCGGATGGAGAAGAACCGCTTCTTCGCCGAGGATAGCGGGCGGCTTCTCACCGCTTTCCTCGAACGCTTCTTCCCGACCTATGTCGCCTACGAGTTCACTGCCGGGATGGAAGACGAGCTCGACGTCGTTTCCGACGGGCGCGAAGGTTACAAGGAGTTGCTCTCCAAGTTCTGGCGCGACTTCAAGCCCAAGACCGAAGAGGTGATGGAAAAGCTACCTTCGGAAGTGACCGAGGTGCTGGACGAATACCTGTCCGATTACCTGTTCCCGCCCCGCGAGGATGGCAAGGACGCCCGGTTCTGCCCGTTATGCCAGACCGAGGGCCGCGAAGGTGGCAGGCTGTCGCTGCGCGGCGGCCGGTTCGGCGCATTCATCGCTTGTGCCAACTATCCCGAGTGCAAGTTCACCCGGCGCTTCGCCCAGCCGGGCGGCGATGGCGACGATGGCAGCCAGGACGGCGTGATGGGCCAGCACCCGGAAACCGGCGCCGACATCCACCGCAAGTCCGGGCGCTTCGGTCCCTATGTCGAAATGGAAGTCGACGAGAAGAAGAAGCGCGCCTCGATCCCCAAGGACCTCGACGATTTCGACCTCGAATGGGCCGCGAGGCTGCTCGACCTGCCGCGCATCATCGGCGCTCATCCGGAGACCGGCAAGGAGATCGAAGCGGCGATAGGGCGCTATGGCCCCTATCTTCGCCACGACGGCAAATACGCCAAGCTACAGAGCACGCGCGACGTGTTCGACACCGGCATGAACGCGGCGGTGACGCTGCTTGCCGAAGCCGCAAACCGCAAGGGCGGCGGGCGGCAGAAGGCGGAACCGATCAAGACGCTGGGCGAACACCCGACCAGCGGCGGCGAGATAAAGGTAATGCCGGGCCGTTACGGTCCCTATGTCACAGACGGCAATGTCAACGCGACGATTCCCAAGGATATCAAGCCCGAGGACATCGAAGCGGCCAAGGCCATCGAACTGATCGACGCGCGTGCGGCCAAGGGGCCGGCCAAGAAAAAGCGAAAGAAGGCAGCGCCCAAGAAGAAGGCGGCAGCCAAGAAGAAGGCCGCCGCGAAGTAATCTCGCGCTTCGGCGCGCGGCATTTGTAAATCGTCAAGCATTGTTGCTTATCCCTTGGTCAGAGAGACCAGGGGCGCCGCGACGTGATCGAAATCGAAGTCCAGAACGAGACTCACCAAACCCAGGAGCGCATCCGCTTTGCCGCGGTGCCGCGGATCGGCGAAGGCATACGCCTGCGCGAACCCGACGGCATGTGGGCGAGCTACGACGTGCTCGACGTGTGGTATCAGAAGGCCGAGTTCGGCGATGTCTGGATGCCGTACCTCCATGTTAAGCTGACGCCGGGCGAGGGCACCGGCGACCCGGATTTGACCGACTACGGCATCGAGGAAGAGGAAGATCCGAGCTTCTCCGATCTTGCAGGGGAGCTCGAACCATTCAAAATCTGATCAAACGCAATGTCGGTCCGCATCGCAACAAGGCGGATATCGATACCAAGGATCCGGTCGAACATCCCGCACCGCAGCCCGCCGAGCGGCAGACTGTGGCCGACGAGGAAGAGGTCTGGAACGCGCCATCGGAAGAGGATGGTCCGGCAGCGGACACCGATGCGATCGTCCGTGCAGCCAAGGCCATGCGCGACGGCAAGAAGCCCGAACAAATGCAGCAGGCGGCGACCAAGACCTGCCTAATCGTCGACGACAGCCGCGTCATCCGCAAGGTGTCGAGCAAGATCGCCAAGAGCCTTGGCTATGTCCCGATCGAAGCGCAGGACGGCATGGAAGCGCTGGCGCGCTGCAAACAGGCGATGCCCAATCTGGTTTTGACCGACTGGAACATGCCCGAGATGGACGGGATCGAGTTCGTCAAGCAACTCCGCGCCATCCCGACGCCCAAAGCGCCAACGGTGGTGTTCTGCACGTCGAACGGACAGGCAGCGGATATCCACGAAGGCATCGGCGCCGGAGCGGACGACTATATCGTCAAACCGTTCGATGAAGCCGCGCTAAGGGCGAAGCTGGAGAAGCTGGGGCGGGAGTGAACTTCGCTTCCTACTTGGTGCCAAAGGCCTTTCCTTCGGCGCCCAAAATGGCGTGCATCCTCTGTGTGCATACTCGAGAGAACAAGCTCTCAATCTCTCTTTTCCTGCCAGAAAAGAACTCACCACCCTCCGATCGAAACTCAACGTCGAGTTCAGTTTTCAACTCTTCTTCTACGTCGTGTGCGGTGTCTGCATCGGTAAACTTCTCTGACCGGATAAGTCTCCATCTCTTGAGCGCACTAGGAGGAAATCCACTGTTTAGTTCGTCTTCACGGCGTTTGGGGGCGTTCGACCGCCCAACCTTGAAGATCGAATGTGTCGAGTTTCCTGCCAAGAGCCGGTCAGTAAGTCCCTCTAACTCCATTAGGTAAACACAGTTCTCGCCATCGACGTGGTTTGATTTGCGTTCTCCGAACGTGGGACGCGGCCCTTTTGATGGAGACCAAATTGACGCCAGAGGCGCCTTTATGACTTCCTCGGGAATAGTTGGCTCGCCGTAAACCTGTACCTCTTCCACAGGATGAGACATTGCCCTTCGAACCTCGGAATCGGAGAGTTTAATCGCCCTGGTTGTGCGTTCAAAGCGATTCACGTTGTCAAAAGCTTCTGGCGCGATAGTCTTGATGTGTACCCTATTCCGTATGCGCCAAGCCCGATCAACTCGGATGCCATGTGTCCAGCGTTCTTGAAATCCGTGCTCTACCTTCCATTGGTAGGAAGCTTCGCTCATTCTCGCTTTATCGTCGCACGGTTCATCGGTTACCTGCAGAAACCCTAGAGCTTGTGCGCGGAGGTTTTGCTCAGTGAGAGTTTCAACGGCCCCGTATATCAAAACGAGGTCACCGGCGCGCATTCTTGAGAGGATATCAGCTTGGTCTGCGGCTCGCGTGAAGCCCAGATATCCAGCGCCCTCAGGGTCGAAGCCATAGAATGCTCGTAACCAAATCTGTCGCTGGTCGGAACCCTCTTCAATGATTTGGGTGCCCTCAGCTAACATCACTTCACCCAATCCAACCCCATTTCCTCGAACACTTCCTTGTCCTCGCTCCAACCTTCGGAGTGTTTCACGTGCAGGAACAGGTGGACCTTCACGCCAAGGATATCGGCCAGTTCCTTGCGCGCCGCTTCGCCGATCGCCTTGATCCGGCTGCCGCCTTTGCCGAGCACGATGGGGCGTTGGCTTTCGCGGGCGACGACGATCTGCTGGTGGATTTCGAGTGAGCCATCGGGCCGGGTCTTGTATTGCTCGGGACGCACAGCGGTGTCGTAGGGCAGCTCTTCGTGGAGTTGCTGATACAGCTGCTCGCGGGTGATCTCGGCTGCAAGCAGCCGCTCCGATGCATCCGACACCTGATCTTCGGGATACATCCATGGGCCTTCGGGCATCATGTCCGCCAGTGCCTGCTTCATCTCGGAGACGCCATCGCCGGTCAGCGCGGAGACGAAGTATATCTCCGCGAATTCGACCTTGCCGCCCAGTTCCTGCGCAAGCGCCAGCAGCGGTTCCTTCTTCGCCCGGTCGACCTTGTTGAGGACGAGGATCTTCTTCTCCGGACGATTGGCCAGCGATTCGAGCAGCGGCTCCAGCTCGTGTCGCCGCTGTTTGATCGGGTCGACGATCAGCAGCACCGCATCGGCGCTCTCCGCGCCTTCCCACGCGGCGCTCACCATCGCGCGATCGAGCCGGCGCCTGGGTTCGAAGATGCCGGGCGTATCCACCAAGATCATCTGCGTAGTCGGATTCTGGGGCCCATGCAGCGCAATGCCCAGCATCCGTGCTCGCGTCGTTTGCGCCTTCGCGGACGTGATCGCGACCTTCTGTCCTACCAGCTGGTTCACCAGGGTCGACTTGCCCGCATTGGGTGCACCGATCACGGCAACCATGCCGCAATGCGTCTGGACGGATTCTTCGCTCACCCGAAATGCTCCAGGAAAGTCTCCGCCGCTAGCCGTTCCGCTTCGCTCTTGCTGTTGGCGATCGCTTCCGCCGCGCCGACATTGTGGATCGAGACGCGGACCTTGAAGCGCGTGTCATGATCCGGGCCGCTGCGTTCGACAACTTCGTACACCGGCATGCCCCGGCGATTGCCGGCGCACCATTCCTGCAGCGCGCTCTTGGGGTGCTTCGACTTGCCAACATCGCCCGACAATTCGGCAGCCCACAGCCGGTAGACCACGTCGCGCGTCACTTCGTAACCATGTTCGACGAAGCTCGCGCCGATCAGCGCCTCCATCACATCGCCAAGGATGTTGTCGCTGTTGGCGCCGCCGTCCTCGCGCGCCTGCTTGCCCAGGCGGAGGTGGTTCTGCAGTTCGATTTCACGGGCGATGTTTGCGCAGGTCGACCCGCTCACAAGCGCGTTCAGGCGCTGCGAAAGCTTGCCTTCGGGCGAATTGCCGGCCTTGTAGAGCCAGGCCGCGACCGAGAGACCGAGCACCCGATCGCCGAGGAATTCGAGCCTCTGATAATCGCGGCCCGAACCGTTGCCATTGTTGTGATGGAAGCTTCCGTGCGTCAGCGCTTCGAGCCACGGCGCGTCGTTCTTGATGGTGAAGCCGAGCTTGGTGAGCCACTCCGCGGTAGCCGGTTCGAGACCACTCACAGCGTTTCTCCCAACCGGTCCCAGCGTGCGGCTGTGAACCACGTCCATGGCTTGATCCATTCGGCGCTGCCATCGGTCGACCACATCACGATGCTGGCTTCGCCCACCAGGAGCTCTTGCGGGACGAGGCCAACGCCGCCACCTTCGGCCGCGCGAAAGCGACTGTCTTCGGAATTGTCGCGATTGTCTCCCATCACGAACATCCGGCCTTCCGGTACCATGACCGGCTCGAAACTGTCGGCGTCGGTCAGGCCGAAATCCAGCACGTCGTAGCTGCGCCCGTTCGGCAATGTCTCGCGGAATTGTCGGTATCGGCAGACCGGCTTGCCTTCGCCGTTTTCGCTTGCCTCTGCGCCCCAGGCGCAGCTTGTATTTTCGGACACGGGTATTTCGAATTCTCCAATCTCTTCGCGTGGAACCAACTGACCGTTCAGGACGATCTGTCCCCCTATCACGCCGACCGTATCTCCGGGCAAGGCGATGACGCGCTTGATGTAGTCCTTTTGATCGATCGGGTGCTTGAAGATCACGATGTCCCCGGCTTCGGGCTGGCTTGCCAGAATGCGTCCCGGTATCAATGGCACGCTGTAGGGCAGCGAATGCCGGGAATAGCCGTATGGCCATTTGGCTGCCAGCAGGTAATCGCCGTTCCACAATCGTGGCAGCATGCTTTCCGAGGGGATCGAGAAAGGCGAGAAAATAAAGCTGCGGAAGACCAGCACCGCCAGTAGCAGCTTGAGCAGAAACAGGCCAAAGCTGCCCCAGGTCTCTACCTTGTCGGCGTCTGTGGCAGCCTCGCTAAGCGGCGTCTCCAACGTGTCAGATTTCGTCGTAACATTCATTGCGCGCTTCCTTAGTCGCGCATCCCGCACCAAGCAAAGGGGGTTTGAGCATGAACGAAGTGATTTCCGCAGCATGGCAGCGCCTGGCCATGCTTGATCGGCCGTCCCTGGGTGAATTGTTCGACCGCGATCGCGATCGTTTCGACAAACTTAGCCAGCGGATCGAATTCGACATTCCCGACAACGGCACCAACGGATTGCTGCTCGATTGGTCCAAGACCCACCTCGATGAACCGACGCTCGATGCCTTCGAAGCTCTGGCCGAGGTGTGCGGTTTTGCAGCGGCGCAAGCGGCCTTGTTCGGTGGCGATGTAGTCAATCCGACCGAGGGCCGCGCGGCGACCCATGGCGCTATGCGCGGCAGCGGAACCGAAGCGGATGTCGAAGAGGGAGAAGCGCTGCTGGCACGGATGGGCATGCTGGTCGGGGCGATCCACGACGGCGCGCTCGGCGACGTAAAGCACCTGATCCACATCGGCATCGGCGGATCGGCCCTGGGACCGGACCTGGCTGTCGATGCGCTCACCCGCGATCTCGAACTGGTCGATGTTCACGTCGTCTCGAACATCGACGGCTTGGCGCTGGAGCAGGCCTTTGCAGCTTGCGATCCGAACCACACGTTGATCGCCGTGGCCTCGAAGACGTTCACGACGATCGAAACGATGACCAACGCCGCAAGCGCTCTCAAGTGGTTGCAGGACAATGGCGTGTCCGATCCGAGCGGGCGGGTCGTCGCGCTCACGGCAAATCCCGAGGGCGCCGTCGAATGGGGGATCGACGAGACCCGGATTCTGCCTTTCCCGGAAAGTGTCGGCGGACGCTACTCCTTGTGGTCCTCGATCGGATTTCCGGTGGCACTGGCCGTGGGAATGGACGATTTCCGCGCGATGCTCGCCGGGGCCAAGGCGATCGACGACCACTTCCGCAGCAACGAAGGACGCGCCAACGGGCCGCTGCTCGCGGCATTTGCGGACCAGTACTATGCCCGCATTCGACGCTGCCAGACGCGGGCCGTCTTCGCCTATGACGAGCGATTGGCGTTGTTTCCCGACTACCTCCAGCAACTGGAGATGGAATCGAACGGCAAGAGCGTGACCGCCGGCGGAGAACCGGTCATAGGTCCGACAGCGCCGATAACGTGGGGCGGGGTCGGGACCGACGCCCAGCACGCGGTGTTCCAGCTCCTGCACCAGGGAACGCACCTCGTGCCGGTCGATTTCATCGCTTCGATCGCGCCTGGCGACGAACTCGATCCCGCGCATCACCGGCAATTGCTGATGAACTGTTTCGCGCAAGGTGCGGCGCTGATGGCCGGCAAGTCATCGGACGATCCGGCCCGTGCCTATCCGGGTGATCGACCCAGCGCGATGATCCTGGTCGACGATCTCGACGCGGCGATGCTGGGCGCGCTCATAGCGTTTCACGAACACCGCACCTTCGCCAATGCCGTGCTGATGGAAATCAATCCGTTCGATCAGTTCGGTGTGGAGCTTGGCAAATCGATCGCCAAACAGATCGATTCGGGCGAGGGCGATTTCGATCCGAGCACGAAAGCCCTGATGACGGCGGCGGGGTTGTCCTGAGCCTGTTCTATCCCAGGACGTCCCGGAGGTAGCCGATCAAAACTCCGATCGCGCCGGCACCGGCAAGGTACAGAAGGCCGCGGACCCAGCTGTCGTTCTCCAGGCTCTGTCCGTATCGGAGCTCATCCGGGTCTTCCACCCACGCGTTGATGAATTGCCAGCGATAGAAGAAGAACAGCAGGATCGCGGCGGGTGCCGGTATCAACACGCTCAGCAGGGTGTTGAACAGGACCGTAACTTCGTCGCTCTGGAACAGGAAACCGAACGCCAGCACCGTCGCAAGGTAGGCGGGAAAGATCAAAGCCGCCGCCCGTTCGGACGGACGCATCTTCAAGCCTACGAAAAAGCGCAGGATAGTCGAGATGATGTAGACCGGTGCCAGGCCGCCGACGAAGAGCATCAAAAGCACGATTGGATCGGGGCTCACCAAAGTATCCTCCTGTTTTGTGCGCATTCGTAGCCCGATTTCGAGCCGCGCCAACCGTGCGGCGGTGCGAAGCTGTGGACTGACGCGAACCCCACTCGGTTTGCAGGTGCGGCTATCGAATTGACCGATTCAGGCGAGGGTCATTTTCGCTTGTCTATAGAGTTGTTCATGGCGGTTGCCGGGCGGCGTAGAACGCAGCCGAAACAGGGGTCTCATTCCTGTAGTGATTCTCTCGCGCAATTGACGCGGATTCTTCACGGCTTTGCCATATTTGCGAGCGTTTGAAATAAAATTTCAGGCGTGAGTCGCAATCAACATCGTCGTTTCGCTGCAGCGCAGCATTCGGGTTCGATTTGCACTCGCTCCCATTTTGGGTCACATACCCTGTGTCGCGCTGATCCTTAAATTCGTATTACAAGGCCTCTTTATGACCCGTATCTTGTCGCTGTCGGCAGCTCTCGCTGCGTTCGTTCTTGCCCCGGCTGCCATGGCGGACGACGCAGATGACGGAGAGCTGATCAAGGCGGCAGCGACGACCGAGGTTGCCGCGACGCCGGCCAAGCTGGTCAGCTTCGACGGTGAAAAGGAATTTCTGAAAACCTCGACCCGGCTGCGGATCTGGCGCGCCGATGTCGGCTACACCCTGACGGTCAGCGCCGAAGGGGAAGTGACACAGTGCGAACTTACCGAGAAGTTTCGTCGGGCCTACATCAACAAGAGCCTGTGCAAGGTGCTGACTTCGCACCACGAGTTCGAACCGGCCCGCGATGCGTCGGACATGCCGATCGAAAGCCAGTATACCTCGCGGCTCGTCTATCTGGACATGCGCAACAAGAAGTAACGCGTCGTGGCACGCTCGGCCTTTCTCAAGTCGCCGGAAGGATCCGGACCAATCGGACGTAGGATTGCCCAGCTCTCGAGCATTTCGGCGATTGCATTCTCGGGTCCTGCACTAGCATCGGACCCGCCATTGGATCAGCCGCAGCAGGCGACTTCAGCTCCAAAGCTCATTTCCTTCGACGGTGCGTATGAACTCGCCGCGGAGGCGTCGCGTGTCGGCATGCTCAGCCAGGTCCTGACCTACACTCTCAGCGTGGGTGCGGATGGCAAGCCTACCGACTGCGAGATCAACCGGAAGTTCCGCCGCAAATACGTGAAGATCGCCCTTTGCCGGCCGATGCTGAAGCACCACACGTTCGAGCCGGCTCGCGATGCAAACGGCCGTGCCGTCACCGGAACATACGAAGTTACGGTCGATTTCAGGATGTTCTTCAACGCCGACGGATCGTCCAAGGCCCGAGAAGTCTGACTTACCTGATTTTCTTTGACAATTGCGGTGCAAGACCCCATTTGCCACAACGAACGCGCTTTGGGGCCTGCGTGAAGCGGCGGCTCTGATCTATCCGCCCCGGCCACAGCGCTCAGTTTTTTCCTTGGACTTCCCTTTTCACGCGGGCGGTTTTGACCCCCGCGCCGCATGGCGAATCCGCCAGGGTTCCGTCCGTGCGCCGCACATTTGCGAGTTTTCATGACACAATTTTCTGACCTCGGGCTGTCGCAGCCCGTCCTCCAGGCGCTTGACCTCAAGGGTTATTCGACCCCGACGCCGATCCAGCAGCAGGCCATTCCGCCCGTACTCGAAGGGCGCGACCTGCTCGGAATCGCGCAGACCGGTACGGGCAAGACAGCGGCCTTCATGTTGCCGAGCATCGATCGGCTGCGCGAAAGCGACAACCGCATTCCGTTCAAGAGTTGCCGCATGCTGGTGCTCGCGCCGACGCGCGAACTGGCGACCCAGATCGCGACCAGTGCCAAGGATTACGGCGCGCTTGCCGGTCTCAAGGTGCAGGTCATCGTCGGCGGCACTTCGGTCAACAAGGATCGCAACAAGCTGCATCGCGGCACCGACATCCTGATCGCCACGCCCGGTAGACTGCTCGATTTGGTCGATCAGAAGGCATTCAACCTGTCCGGCGTCGAAGTCCTGGTGCTCGACGAAGCCGACCAGATGCTCGATCTCGGCTTCATTCACGCCCTGCGGCGGATCAACCAATTGGTGCCGCAGGAGCGCCAGACGCTGTTCTTCAGCGCGACAATGCCCAAGCAGATCAAGGAGCTGGTGAGCGGCTATTGCAACGATCCGGTGCAGGTCAGCGTTACGCCGGCGGCGACGACGGCCGAACGGATCGAGCAGTTCCTGTTCATGGTGCAGGCCGACGAAAAGCAGGCCTTGCTCGAGCTGATCCTTTCGGGACGCCACAAGGTCCCTGGCGAGTTCGAACGCGTCCTGATCTTCGCCCGCACCAAGCACGGCGCCGACCGGGTGGTGAAGAAGCTCGGCCAAAGGGGCATCGAAGCCAACGCGATCCACGGCAACAAGTCCCAGCCCCAGCGGCAACGCGCGCTCGACGAGTTCAGGCGGGGCAAGGTCGGGATTCTGGTCGCCACCGATGTCGCTGCGCGCGGGATCGACATTCCGGGCGTCAGCCACGTGCTCAATTACGACCTGCCCAATGTGCCCGAGCAGTATGTCCATCGCATCGGCCGCACGGCGCGAGCGGGCAAGGATGGCATCGCCATCGCCTTCTGCGCAGAGGACGAACGCGCATACTTGAAGGACATCCAGCGCAACACGGACGCTGAGTTCGACCGGCTCGACCTGCCGGAGAACTTCCGTGCCGTCGTTGAAGGAGTCGGCCCGACCAAGCCCCCGCCGCGCGGGGCAACGCGGGTGTCGAAGAAGAAAGTGAGGCCGAAGCCGTTCGGTGGCCGTCCCGGCGGCGGGAACCCCGACGGGGCGCCCAAGCGTAAGCCGAAACAGAAGCATCAGGCGCGCAAGGGCAGGCCGGGCGGTCGTCCCGGTGGCAACCCCGGCGGCGGTAGGCAGGGTGGGAACCGGCGACGTGGCTCGCGTCCTCGCTCCGCAGCTGGGTAACAAGTTCGCCTTCGCGGCCGAATAGCGTTTCCGTTACGCTGCGCGGTTGGCAAGTCCGGCAG
This sequence comes from Erythrobacter sp., assembly GCA_030065195.1. Taxonomy (GTDB): domain Bacteria; phylum Pseudomonadota; class Alphaproteobacteria; order Sphingomonadales; family Sphingomonadaceae; genus Erythrobacter. The sequence continues at coordinate 16,593 of JASJDE010000031.1, forward strand.
GGCAAGCCATATCGCGCCGGCAAGCTGGGAGCGCATCAATGACAGCCGAATACGACTACGATCTCTTCACCATCGGTGCCGGTTCGGGCGGTGTCCGCGCGAGCCGAGTGGCTGCAGCTCACGGTGCGCGCGTGGCGGTCGCCGAGGAATACCGGGTTGGCGGCACCTGCGTCATTCGCGGCTGTGTGCCGAAGAAGATGTTGGTTTACGGCGCGCATTTCGCCGAGGATCTCGAAGATGCCAAGTCGTTCGGCTGGTCGATCGAAGGCAAGAGCTTCGACTGGGTGAAACTGCGCGACCACGTGCAAAAGGATGTCGATCGGCTGGAGGGATTGTATGGCGAGACGCTTGGCAATCACAAAGTCGAAGTTATCCGCGAACGCGCCGAAATCACCGGCGAGCACGAAATCACGCTGGCAAGCGGCCGAAAGGTCACCGCGAAGCATATCCTCGTCGCCACGGGTGCCCGTCCTCACGTGCCCGACTTCCCGGGCAATGAACACGCCATTACGTCGAATGAAGCGTTCCATCTCGACGAGGTGCCGCGCCGCATCCTGATCGCAGGCGGCGGCTACATTGCCAACGAATTTGCCGGTATCTTCAACGAGTTCGGGAGCAAGGTGACCATTGCGAACCGCTCGGACGTGATCCTGCGCGGTTATGACGAGGCGCTGCGCGACCGTCTGCTGCAGATATCCCTGATCAAGGGTATCGAGTTCTGCTTCAATACCCAGTTCGAGTGGATCGAGAAGCAGGAAGACGGCACCCTCAAGGTCAAGATGACGGGTGAGGACGAGCGAATCTACGACCAGGTGATGATCGCCACGGGCCGGGTTCCCAACACCGAAGGACTTGGCCTCGAAACGGTCGGAGTCGAACTGGGCGAGAATGGCCAGATCAAGGTCGATGCGTTCTCCAAGACCAATGTCGATCACATCTATGCCGTGGGTGACGTGACCGACCGGGTTCAGCTGACCCCCGTGGCGATCCGTGAGGGACAGGCCTTTGCTGACAGCGTATTCGGCCCGGGAGAGCCCTATGCGGTCGACCATTCGTGCATTCCCAGTGCCGTTTTCAGCCACCCGCCGATCGCGTCGGTCGGGATGACCGAGGGTGAGGCACGCAACAGGATCGGCAATATCAGGGTGTTCCAGTCCGATTTCCGCCCGATGAAGAATGTCGTCGCGGGGCGCAACGAACGTGGCCTCTACAAGATGATCACCAACGCCCAGACGGGCCAGATAGTCGGGGTCCACATGATTGGGCCGGAATCGCCCGAGATCATGCAGGCGGCGGCGGTTGCCGTCAAAGCGGGGCTGACCAAGGCCGATTTCGACGCGACCACCGCTATCCATCCGACGATGGCCGAGGAGCTGGTGCTGCTCAGGTAAGTTGTGATCGGCAACTCAGTTCGTTACCTCTGCACTCGGGGTCGAGTTGGAGAGGCGATATGAGTAGGACCGTTCTTGTAACCGGCGGAACAGGCTACATTGCAGGCGAGCTGATCAGGCAACTCCTGGAGCGCGGCTGGAATGTCCACACCACCGTGCGCAACCGCGAGAAAAGCGAAGCCGGGTTGCGAGCGCGATTTGGAAATCCGGGCGAGGATCGCTTCAAGGTCTTTCAGGCCGATCTCATGTCGGACGACGGTTGGGCCGACGCCAATGCGGGCTGCACCCATGTCGCTCACGTGGCTTCGCCGATCGTGGCGCAGGCCCCGGATCACGAAGACGACCTTATCGTTCCGGCCCGAGACGGCACGCTCCGCGCCTTGCGGTTCGCCAAGGAGGCAGGCGTCACCCGTTTCGTCCAGACCAGCTCGATGGCGGCGATAGCCTATGGCCGCGACAGGGGCGAATACACGGTGACCGAAGCCGACTGGACCGACGTTACGCACCCCGACGCCTATGCCTACGTCAAGTCGAAGACTCATGCCGAACGTTCCGCACGCGAATGGATTGCGCAGGAGGGCGGGGGAATGGAGTTCGTCTCGGTCAATCCGGGCATGGTCCTCGGTCCTGTCGACAGCGGCGACTATTCGGCCTCCGTCCAACTGGTCGAACAACTCCTCGATGGGTCGATGCCGATGGCTCCCGATCTCGGATTTCCTATCGTCGACAACCGCGACATCGCCGAACTCCACATCCTGGCGCTCGAAACCGAAGGCCTCGCCAACGAGCGCTTCCTCGCGGCCGGTCCGTTTCTCAAGGCGATCGATGTCGCGGCGATCCTGCGCAAGCGCATGGGTGAAAAGGCACGCAAGGCGCCGACCCTGCGGATGCCCAACTGGCTCGTCAGCGTATTCGGCCTGTTCAACGCCGAAGTGCGCGGAATCAAAGGCGAGCTTGGCAAGATCCGCAACGCCGATTGCAGCCATGCGAAGAAGCGGCTCGGCTGGACCATGCGTCCGGTCGAAGACACGATCGTCGAGACTGGAGAAAGCCTGATCGAGCATGGGGTGGTAAAGGTCTGATGGATTTGGCCGGAAAGATTATCCTGCTGACCGGCGGGAGTGCAGGAATCGGGCGCGAAATCGCCCTTCAACTCAAGGCAAAGGGCGCCGAAGTGGCGCTAACCGGCCGCAATCGGGAACGGCTCGCGGCAATGGAGGCCGAGGGATTCGAGACCATCTCCGCAGACCTCTCCGACGCGGCAGGGGTCGATGCGCTGCTGGCTGCATGGGGCGAGCGGGAAATCGATATCCTGTTGAACAATGCAGGGCAGCTGGTCGATCACGATTTCCGGAAGGGAACGGTCGATCCCGATGCCGCCGACGCCTGCATCTACGCCAATCTCAATGCGCCGATCCGGCTGACTGCAGGCCTTATGGAGCCGCTCAAATCGCGTCCACAAGCGGCGATCGTCAATGTGACCAGCGGCCTTGCCATCGCACCCGCTGCGCGCCAGCCGGTCTATTGCGCAACCAAGGCGGGATTGCGGTTCTACTCGTTAGCTCTGCGCGAACAGCTCAAGGACACCAACATCCGGGTGATCGAAGCCTTACCGCCGGTGGTCGACACGCAGATGAACGACGGCAATCCGATGAAGAAGATGCCGGCCGACGAATGCGCGCGGCAGATCGTGGCCGCAATCGAGAAGGATCGCGATGAAGCCAATATCGGAATGACGAAGGCGTTGAGGGTAGTGGAATCCCTTTCACCTATGTTGGCAAAATCAATGACGCTACGATTCTGAAACAGTGTTAGAGATTAAGAAATTTACGTAAAACATAAAAAAGAACTTGCGAATCATAAATTGCGAAGTATGACGCGTCCCAGCTTGAATTCTGGGAGGTCAGCATGTCTGCGAAGTTCATCCGTCGGATCGTCGAGGTCTTCATTGTCATCTTTTCCATCGGCGCATTCCTGCAGATCGGGAGAGCCGCGGCCGCCGTTCTCGATGGCGATTTCGGGACGGTGCGTTGGCCGGTCCAGGCGGGTGCCTATGACCTTGAGGTACTCGTAGGGGAAGGGGCCACCGCCTTCTTCACCGATGCTACTCTGGCCGTTTCCGGACAACCTTTCTGGCATAGCGTCGATCTGCTCTTTTCGCTCGCCAGTATCGGCCTGTTCATCGCGGTGTTGATGATCCTGCGCACGGTTCTCTCGAACTTTGCAAAAGGCGATCCGGTCAATGCAATGAATGTCGCTGCTTTGCGCAAGGTCGGAATGCTCTTGCTCGCAGCCTGCGGGCTGTCGGTGCTGCGTGCGGTTGTCATGCAGTCGGCCATACTTTCCGCTGTTGAAGAGCAGACGGGAACGGTTTTGCACCCTGCCATTTCATGGGATGTCGCAGGCATGACCAATGTGTGGCTTCACTACGATGTTCCGATCTTCACATTTGCTTTGGGGGGATTGGCGCTGCTGTTCGCCGAAGCATTCCGAGCGGGCGTGGCCTATCGCGAAGACAGCGAAAGCGTGGTCTGATGCCAATCATCACCAACCTCGATGTGATGATGGCGAAGCGAAAGATGAGCTTGAAAGAGCTGGCAGACCGCATCGGGATTTCCAACACAAACCTGTCGCTGCTCAAGACGGGGAAGGTGCAGGGCGTGCGGTACAAGACACTCGAAGCGATCTGCCGTGAACTGGATTGCCAGCCGGGCGACATTCTCGAGTATCGCGCCGAGGACGAATAGCGGGCGCTGCGCTTTTGATACGTTGACCCGGCAAGGCGGCTCCGGCAACGACCCTTTGACAAGACGAAAGCCAAAGGGACTGGGATGTCGACCAATATCGCCGAAATGGAACGCCGCCGCGAAGCCGCCCGGATGGGCGGCGGGCAAAAGCGCATCGATGCCCAGCATGCCAAGGGCAAGCTGACCGCGCGCGAGCGGCTCGACGTGCTGCTCGACGAAGGATCGTTCGAAGAGATCGACACCTATGTCGAGCACGATTGCGTCGATTTCGGCATGCAGGATCAGCGTATTCCCGGCGATGGCGTGGTCACCGGATCGGGCACGATCAACGGGCGGCTGGTCTATGTCTTCAGCCAGGACTTCACCGTCTTCGGCGGCTCGCTGTCGAAACGCCATGCGGAAAAGATCTGCAAGGTGATGGACACCGCGATGAAGGTTGGCGCGCCAGTGATCGGTCTCAACGATTCGGGCGGTGCGCGCATTCAGGAAGGCGTGGCGTCGCTGGGCGGCTATGCCGAGGTGTTCCAGAAGAACGTGCTCGCCAGCGGTGTCGTGCCGCAGATCAGCCTCATCATGGGGCCGTGCGCGGGCGGGGCGGTGTACTCGCCGGCGATGACGGACTTCATCTTCATGGTGAAGGATTCGTCCTACATGTTCGTCACCGGGCCGGACGTGGTGAAGACGGTCACCAACGAGGAAGTCACGCAGGAAGAGCTGGGCGGGGCGATCACGCACTCGACCAAGACCTCGGTCGCGGATTGCGCGTTCGAGAACGATATCGAAACGCTGCTCGCGACGCGCGAATTCTTCAATTACCTCCCGCTGTCGAACCGCGAGGAAACTCCCGAAGTCCCCACCAACGATCCGTGGGATCGGCTCGAGCATTCGCTCGACACGCTGATCCCCGACAATCCCAATCACCCCTATGACATGCACGAGGTGATCCAGAAGACAGTGGACGAGGGCACCTTCTTCGAGATTCAGCCGGGCCATGCCTCGAACATCATCTGCGGTTTCGGCCGGGTCGAGGGGCGCACCGTGGGCGTGGTCGCAAACCAGCCGATGGTGCTGGCGGGCGTGCTCGATATTAACTCCTCGAAGAAAGCCGCGCGCTTCGTGCGCTTCTGCGACGCGTTCGAGATTCCGATCGTGACCTTCGTCGACGTCCCCGGCTTCCTTCCCGGCACGGCGCAGGAACTGGGCGGGATCATCAAGCACGGGGCGAAGCTGCTGTTCGCCTATGCCGAGGCGACCGTGCCCAAGATCACCGTCATCACCCGCAAGGCCTATGGCGGCGCCTACGACGTGATGGCTTCAAAGCACCTGCGCGGGGACCTGAACTACGCGTGGCCGACCGCCGAGATCGCGGTGATGGGCGCGAAAGGCGCGGTGGAGATCATCTTCCGCCAGGACCGTGACGACCCGGACAAGATCGCCGAGAAGACGGCGGAATATGAGGACCGGTTTGCGAACCCGTTCGTGGCCGCACAGCGCGGCTACATCGACGAAGTGATCCACCCTCACGCAACGCGGCGACGGATTGCGCTCGGGTTACGCAAACTGCGGACGAAGCAGCTTGAGAACCCTTGGAAAAAGCATGATAACATTCCGTTGTGATTAGTTCAGAGCGAAATATGAAGAAGATTGCTACTAAAGATACCAGAAACCCTCTGTCAGCTGAGAAACTTCAATTCGACAGTCGAACTTTTGAGAAGTTTATTGAAACCGTTTATCGCGAAGATTCGCAGACTTTTAGACGTGAGCAAACTACTCAGCGGAAGTTCTTTATCGACCGAGATGCACTTCAAAAGTATGATGAATTTGCAAGGGCGGCATTTTTGGAACTGCTAGGCGATGTTCAGATTGGATTTTCAGCGAGAGTTGAACTGGCAAATCGACGCACATTACAGTTTGATGACTTAGAGAGACTGCTGAAGTTTGAGGGCGAAACGAAACAACCCCTAAGCCTTCAATTGACTTGGAAGGGCTTCAGCCTTCAACAATCAGAGTTTCGCCCAGTCGGAGGAGAAATTGAACTAAGCTTTACTCGCGATATTCCATTCAGAAATATAATTGACTACTTAAAGAGGCTTACTGACAAGGATATCTTGAAATACTCGGTGAGTGGATCGGAGGATAATTGGGTTCGAGATAAATCGAGAACATTGATACCTCATATGAATTCGTCCCAACTCCCCTATTTCTTGAATTTTATTTATGCAAAGTACTTTGAAATTGTCTGTTTGGCTATTTCGCTAGTAATTGCAGCAATTTTCGCGATATCTTTCATGACGTTCCTCGAAGGGATGCCGGAACCGGATCCATTGGTCTCAGTGCAAGACGTTGAAGCTGCCGCAAGCTTAGATGAGAAGGTAGAAGTCCTAGCTAAACTAATCGATCAACCAGACAAAGTCGCTTCAAACATACCTAGTGGATTTGTGGCTCTTGTGATGTCGATCGGCCTAGCCTTCTTCTCCTTCGTCGGTCTCGTATCTCTACGACAGGTCTATATCTTTCTGACCCCGATGTCCCAACTGGCGTTGGGAGAAACGGCGAAGTATGCGAGCGCTGATGCCGCGCTGAAGTATGGTTTGTGGAAGCTTCTAATCTTTCCAGTCGCGATAGCGTCCTTGTTCCTTGTGCTATCTTAAGAGAGTAATCGTACAATGAGATTAGGCCGTCTCAACCACATCGGCGTCGCGACGCCCTCGATCGAAGCCTCCATCGCGCATTATCGCGACGTCATGGGTGCGACCAAGATCCACACACCGTTCGACCTCGAAGCGCAGGGGGTGAAGGTCTGCTTTGTCGACACGCGCGGTGAGAATGGCACGAACGGCACGCAGATCGAGCTGATCGAGCCGCTCGGTCCCGATAGCCCGCTCAGCAATTTCCTCGAGAAGAGCCCGCTCGGCGGGCAGCATCATGTCTGCTTCGAAGTCCCCGATATCGAAGCCGCCCGCGCAGAGTTCGAAGCACAAGGCAAGCGCGTGCTCGGCCCGACCCGGATTGGCGCGCACGGCACACCGATTTTCTTCGTCCATCCCAAGGATATGGGCGGTATACTGACTGAGATATTGGAGACGCCCAAAGAGGGGCATTGAACCAACCCGTTCGTGCTGAGCTTGTCGAAGTACGAACACCCCACGCTCACCCTTCGACAGGCTCAGGATGAGCGGGTATGGAAAACGACATGTCTGACAATAACAAACCAACCCCCGACGACTGGAAAGCGCTGGCGGACAAGGAATCCAAAGGCCGCGACCTCACCTGGAACACGCCCGAGGGCTTTGACATCAAGCCGCTCTACACCGCTGAAGATCATGCGGATTTCGACCCTGGATTGCCAGGTTTCGCGCCGTTCACGCGCGGGGTGAAGGCGAGCATGTATGCGGGGCGTCCGTGGACGATCCGCCAATATGCCGGCTTCTCTACCGCCGAGGAATCAAACGCTTTCTATCGCCGCAATCTGGCGGCAGGTCAAAAGGGTCTATCGGTCGCTTTCGATCTTGCCACACACCGCGGCTATGACAGCGATCACCCGCGCGTAGTCGGCGATGTCGGCAAGGCTGGCGTCGCGATCGACACCGTGCGCGATATGGAAATCCTGTTTGACCAGATTCCGCTCGACCAGATGAGCGTTTCCATGACCATGAACGGCGCGGTGATCCCGGTGATGGCGTTCTTTATCGTCGCGGGCGAGCGTCAGGGTGTATCGGTCGAGAAGCTTTCGGGGACCATCCAGAACGACATCTTGAAGGAGTTCATGGTCCGAAACACCTACATCTATCCGCCTGAGCCGAGCATGCGGATCATCTCGGACATCATCGCATATACCAGCGCCAACATGCCGAAATTCAACAGTATTTCGATCTCGGGCTATCACATGCATGAGGCCGGCGCGACGGCGGTGCAGGAGCTGGCCTTCACCATTGCCGACGGCAAGGAATATGTGAAACGCGCGATGGCCACCGGCCTCGATATCGATGCCTTTGCAGGGCGGCTTTCGTTCTTCTTCGGCATCGGCATGAACTTCTTCATGGAGATCGCCAAGCTGCGCGCGGCGCGCTTCCTGTGGGCCAAGCTGATGCATCAGTTCGACCCGCAGAACCCGATGAGCATGGCGTTGCGCACCCACTGCCAGACCTCGGGCGTCAGCCTCACCGAGCAGGATCCGCACAACAACATCGTGCGCACCGCGATTGAGGCGCTCGCCGCCGTGCTCGGCGGCACGCAGTCGCTGCACACCAATTCCTTCGACGAGGCGATCGCGCTGCCGACGCCGGCCTCGGCGCGCGTCGCGCGCAACACGCAGCTCATCCTGCAGAACGAGACCGGCATCACCAAGGTGATCGATCCGCTGGCCGGCAGCTACTACCTGGAGAGCCTGACCGCGAGCATGGTCAAGGAGGCCGCGGCGCTGATCGACGAGGTCGAGTCGCACGGCGGCATGACCAAGGCGGTCGAATCCGGCATGCCCAAGCTGCGCATCGAGGAATCGGCGGCGCGCCGCCAGGCCCGGATCGACCGCGGCGAGGAGGTCATCGTCGGCGTCAACAAGTACCAGCCGGAGACCGAGGAGACGCTCGACATCCTCGACATCGACAACAGCAAGGTGCGCCAACAGCAAGTCGCGCGGCTGGAATCGGTGCGCGGCAAGCGCGACGAGGCGGCCTGCCGGGCGGCGCTCGAGGCGCTCACCGAGGGCGCGGGCGGCGACGGCAACCTGCTGGCCCTGTCGATCGAGGCCATGCGCGCGCGCGCCACCGTAGGCGAGGTCTCCGACGCCTTGGAGAAGGTCTTTACCCGGCATCGGGCGGTGATCCGCTCCGTGGCCGGGGTTTACGGCGCGGCCTACCAGGACGACGAGGAGTTCCAGGGCATCCGCCGCGAGATCGAGCGATTCGCCGAAAACGAGGGCCGCCGCCCGCGCATCCTCGTGGTCAAGCTCGGCCAGGACGGCCACGACCGCGGTGCCAAGGTGATCGCCACCGCCTTCGCCGACATCGGCTTCGACGTCGACGTCGGGCCGCTGTTCCAGACCCCGGCCGAGGCCGCGCGCGAGGCGATCGAGAACGACGTGCACGTGATCGGCGTGTCGAGCCAAGCGGCCGGGCACAAGACCCTGGTGCCCGAGCTGATCGCCGAGCTGCGCAAGGCCGGGGCCGATGACATTACCGTGGTCTGTGGCGGCGTGATCCCGCCGCAGGACTACGACTTCCTGTTGAAGGCCGGGGTCAGCGCGATCTTCGGGCCGGGCTCGCACATCCCCCACGCCGCCCACGACGTCCTGGGTATCATTCGCGAAAGGCGGGCCGCCGCGTGATCCGCATGTTTTCGTCCGAAGATTCGCGGTCGGGCGTTGCGATCGCCGCCGGCCTCGGCGTTTTTCTGACCCTCGCCTGGCTCGGCCTGTGCTTCTGGTACGTCGGCCAGAACTACGGCTGGAA